>JAGXOI010000024.1 GCA_023659975.1 Candidatus Aenigmarchaeota archaeon LH_S4 | reverse complement strand
ACTTTAGAACCTCGTTAGCCTTCTGTATTCAAAACAGTGTTTTGGTTAAGGAAGCCCCTGAATTTATTCAGGGAGAGGAAGTCACTTTGCAGTATACCCACCATCAACTGCCAATACTTGACCTGTTATATAGTCAGATTCATCTGATGCCAAAAAAGCAACTGTATTTGCAATATCTTCTGGCCGACCTATTCTTCCTTTGGCTGTTCCTTGGCAAACCTGCTCTCTTGTCATTCCAAGTTTTTTTAGCAGATCATCCAACATTTCAGTTTCTATTGGTCCTGGAGCAATTGCATTTATGTTAATATTGTGTTGCCCAATGTATCCTGCATAGCATTTTGTAAGTCCTATTATTCCACCTTTTGTAGCAGAGTAACTTGGAATCTTAGGCCAACAAACCATCGCAGCTATCGAAGAGATATTAACAATTTTTCCATATTTTTGTTCAACCATTGTTGGTATAACTGCATTGCAACTCTTTAGAACACCCTTTAAGTTTACTTCAAGTATTTTATTAATCTTTGAGCTATCTCCAATTTCTTCTATATCAATAATTCCTGCATTGTTTACAAGAATATCAATTCTTCCAAATTTCTCTTTTGTTGTTTTTACTACTTCTCCAATTTCTTCTTCATTTGTAACATCCAATTTCAAAGCCAAGCCTTCACCACCCAATTTTTCAATCTCTTTTATAACCTCTTCGCAATCCTCTTTACTAATATCAGTAACAGCAACCTTTGCCCCTTCTCTTGCCAATTTTAGGGCAATCGCTTTTCCAATTCCTCTCCTTGCACCAGTTACTATTGCAACTTTATTGGTTAAACTTTCCTCTACCATACTATATATTGTCTACAGTCTTTTAATAGAAAGAAATGTAAATTCCATGCTCATCACAGGAGCATTATACACAAAGGGAAAAAGCTCTTTTACAACCTATATCAAAAATACTTTGGCTTCCTTTTTTTATATTTTGTATGTAACAATTTCTCTGATTTCTTTCCAAGAGGTTTACCTAAAAATTCTTTGTAAATCTTCTTGATTGCAGGATTGTGACTTGCAACCCGGATTTTCATTTTTTTATCCTGTTCATAAAGAGCAGCAATTCTTTTTTTTCTGATTTCCCATGTTGTTGGTCTTGGCTGCCCTCCTCCACCTATGCATCCCCCGGGACAGGCCATCATCTCTATAAAATGATATTTTTTCCATTCCCCACTTTCAATTAATTTTCTGATATTTCCAAGACCATGCGCTATTGCAATTTTTATATTTTTGTTTCCCATTTCTATCTCTGTATCCCTTATTCCTTCAAAGCCTCTTACCTGTTTGAAGTTAACTTTTTTCAGTTTTTTGTCTGTAAAAATTTCATAAATAACTCTGAGCACTGATTCAGTAACTCCTCCAGTAGCTCCAAAAATTGCACCACCCCCAGAGGAAATTCCCAAGGGTTCGTCAAATTCTCCATCCCCAAATTTTGAAAAATTAATTTTTTTCCTTTCAATCATTCTTCCTATTTCTCTTGTTGTCAAAACAATATCAACATCATTACAACCTGCAGATTCCATCTCTGGCTTCTCAGCCTCAAACTTTTTTGCAATACAGGGCATTATAGAAACTACAATCAGGTCTTTAGGTTTTACACCAATTTTTTTTGCATAGTAGGTTTTAGCAATTGCCCCAAACATTTGTTGAGGGGATTTACAGGTTGAGATATTTTTGAGCAGGAAAGGATAAGTTTCCTCTGCAAATCTTATCCATGAAGGACAACAGGAAGTAAGTAATGGAAGATTTTTATTTTTTTTGATTCTCTCCACAAATTCATTTGCTTCTTCCATGATTGTCAGGTCCGCACCAAAATCAGTGTCAAATACTTTATCAAAACCTATTTTTCTAAGAGCTGCAACCATTTTACCGGTAACCAAAGTTCTGGGCTCCGCTCCAAACATTTCTCCGAGAGAAGCCCTTATAGCTGGGGCAGTCTGTACAATAGAAAATTTGCTGTCCTTAACAATACTTATATTTTCAACATATTTAATTAATTTTTCACTAAAAGCTCTTTCCCTCACAGCATTTTCAGGGCAATATAAAGCACACTGTCCACAAAAGGTGCAGGGTGAGTCTTTAATAGGAATATTAAAAGGAGTTGTTACTTCAGTGAAGATTCCCCGGTTTACAAAATCAATATTGTTTATTCCCTGAATATTCTGGCACACCTGAACACACCTGCCACACAAAATACACCTGTGATTATCTATTTCTATTGGACCTCTTCCCTTGGAATTATCTACATGTTTTTTGAATCTAATTTTTCTTATTCCCAACTCCTTTGCCAATTTTATGAGTTCAAAGTCTTTTCTTGCATAAGTGATATTGCTTAAAATCAGTTCCATATTTAGTCTTCTTGCTTCAAGAACTCTTTTTGTGTTTGTGAATATTTCCATTTTTTCTTCAACTTTTGTATTACAGGAAGTAACAAGCTTTCCGTTAACTTCTACGAGACAAATCCTGCATTTCCCCTCAGGTTTCAAATCAGGATGATAACACAAAGTTGGGATATTTATTCCATTTCTTTTTGCTATGTCTAGAATTGTCTCTCCTTTTTTTACCTTTACCCTCTTCCCATTCATTTTTATTTGCATAATTTCAGAAATTCACCCTTAAAATATTTCAGTGCACATTTGAGATGATTTGTTGAGGATGTGCCCAAAGCACAATAAGAAGTGTCGCTAATATAATAAGCAAGTTTCTGCAATAGATTTAAATCAGATTTCCTTCCCTTCCTACAACCAATTTTTTTAAGTAATTCCCATATTCTGAAATTTCCTTCCCTGCAGGGCGTACAATAACCACAATTTTCTTGCAAAAAGAATTCAGTAAATATCTTTGAGAGTTCAACAATCTCTCTATTCTTACCACAAATTATCAAACCTCTTCCATTAAGCATACAACCCTGCTCAGAAATACTTTTGTAACCCACGGATAAATTTTCAAATTTTTTATAAGGTAGACAGCCTCCGGAAGCGCCGAAATAAATAATTTTTGGTTCTGTTTTTGGCTTAGCAAGAGAAACAATTTGTTTTAATTTTATTCCTCCTTCTACTTCATGAACACCCGGCTTTTTCAAATCACCAGACAAAGAATAAAGTTCCAGTTTATTGTTCCACCCACCCAAAAAAATCAAAGGAACATTTGCAAGAGTTTCAACATTATTTACACAAGTAGACTTTCCATACAAACCAACCTCAGGAGGATAAGGTGGTTTCTGCCTCACAACAGGTCTCTTTCCTTCAATAGATTCCATAATAGCTGTTTCCTCACCACACAAATAAGAACCAGCACCAAGATTTATATTTATTTTTAGATTTATTTTTTTCAAATATTCTTCAGATTGTTTTATAACCCTCTCAAGTTTTGGTTTAAGGTAGGAGTATTCCCCTCTCAGATAAATAAAAGTTTTATGTATACCCATTGCATAAGAAGCTATTGCAATACCTTCTATGAGAAGAGATGGATTTTTTTCCATAATAAATTTATCCTTAAATGTCCCCGGCTCCCCTTCATTAGCATTACAAATCAAATATCTGACACCTTTACCCATTAATTCCCATTTCAGACCTGTCGGAAAATTACAACCACTCCTACCATTTAATCCAGATTCTTTAACTTTTTTTATAACTTCTTTCCTGTCCATCTTCAAAGTTTTTTCAAAGCCAGCCCATCCAGACTTTCTTAAAATTTGCATATTATTTCAACCCTTTTATTATATTCCAGATTTTAGTTTTATCAAGATTTTTATATACTTTGTTATTAATCATCATTGCAGGCGGGGAGTCGCAGCACCCTATACAGGAAGTTAATTCCAAAGTAAATTTTCTATTTTTTGTTGTTTTTCCAACCTCAATTCCAAATTTTTTTAATATTTCCAAAACTTCTTGTGAACCATTGAGATAACAAGAGGGGCTGTTGCATACCCGGATTACATATTTTCCTGTTTTTGCTGTTGGCAGAAAAGAATAAAAACTCGCCATCCCATACAATTTCGCCAGGGGTATTTTCAGGTTTTTGCTAATATAATTTAGAGTTTCAAAAGAAAGAAAACCCTTTACTTTAACGGTTTCTTCAAGTAAACTCAGCAAATTAAATTCCTCTTTTTTATATTTCAAAATTAGCAAATTTAGTTTTTTCATAAATATACTTCATTAAAATTATGGTGGGGTTATTTCTCTAATTTATTTAACTCCCTTAGCAGATTTTCAATGTCAATATCATAATTCCTGCAAACATCACCAATTTTTAATTTTTCAATCTCAAATTTTGCAAAAGGGCAACCCAAACAAGGAACGTTAAACTTTGTTAAAATCTCTTCTGCACCTTTTACTTTTAAAATATCTGCCAGGATTGTGTCTTCTGTGATTTTCATAAATATAAAATTAATTAAAAAAGAGTGAAGCAATAAAAAGATATTAAATTCATATTGAAAAGAGATAAAGAATTTTTGGAGATAATGGAGAAATTATATTGCTTTAATTTTTTTATTTTTTAATGGAATTTTTTCATTAATCTAGATACTACATTCGCGACAGAAAATTTTATATTCTTCTTCTATGAATTCTGACCTTATTATTTTAAACTCTGCATTAATAAATCTCAAAATATCCTATTGGTTTGGTATTGTTACGAACTCTTCAGAATTACATTTAGGACATCTTGAATTATTTGCTTATTTCATAAATATTTATCATTATTTAACTTATTTTATGGACAAATCAAAAATGCTCAACACAGTAAAAGAATTGCCTTTTGATACTAAGATAACAATATATAAAAAAGATAATACAGAAGTCCAATTATTCCGCCCCTCTAAACTTTCTGCAAGATTTAAGGATTATGATGTTAAAAAGAATTTTCAGATAGGATTTAAAGAAGGAAATCGAGAATTTAGACCTAATCATTTAAGAGTTATGATAGACTTGAATCTAAGAGTAAGAAGTCGTCCAGAGCTAAAAGAAAAATTGTTATTGGCTTTTGATAATATTTTCTATGGCAAAGATCCAGAAAAAGAACTTGGAGAACTTGAGAAAGAGCAATATGAACATTTTTCAAATTTGCTTTCCTCTAAAGAAATAGATTCTATTAAAAAAGAAGGTTTTGGAAACTCTTTAAACCCTCTTACAATTATAGGTATTTTAGCTCAATTATTTATTATAGAGCAAGAATATGTTTACCACAAAGAAAGTAAATTTGAGCCACCAACACTATTTTTTCAGGGTTGGGTTAGAGAATTTATAGATAATCCTAAAGAAATAGATAATTTGTGTATGAGTGTTTGTAAAGGACAGCCTCCATTAGCAAAATATGTTAAATTAGAAAACAAAAAAGATAAGAAATATGTTGAAAATCTAGCACCTCTTTGGTATCTAAAGAGCAATTTAAAATAAGAACTTATTATTTATATTAATAAATAAATATAAATATTTATAATGGGTAAAATACCTATTACAGTAACAGTTGATGAAGAAGTGTTTGAAGGGTTTAAAAAATTGTGTGAGAAAAAAGACCTAAAAGTTTCAACAAAGGTAAATACTTTAATGAGAGAGTGGATAAATAATAATGAAGAAGAAAGGTGAACAAATGAAAGAAAAAAATTATATTAAAATGAAAGAAGTAACAGATAAAGATTATAAAATATTTGTTTCTAAATATAAAAAAATCATAATTGAAGACACAGAATTGGAGATAGGAAATCACAATCGGATTAAAGTATTACAACCAGAAAATTTTGAATTAGAAACTAAAACTATATGGAGTTTTCCAAGTAGAGGAAAATGGGCAACTCATTATTTAAACACCAAATATAGAGGGAACTGGGCCCCGCAAGTAGCAAGAAATTTAATTTTAAGATATTCAAAAGAAGGCGATACTATTTTAGATGCTTTTGTTGGTTCTGGAACAACTTTAATAGAATGTGAATTAACTGGAAGGAAAGGTATTGGAATAGATATAAATAAAGAGGCATTAATTTTAACAAGAGATAGATTAAATTTTAGTTCTCTTAATGAAAAATCAATTTCAAAACAGGAAACTTACTTGGGTGATGCAAGAAATCTCAACTTAATTAAGAATGAATCTATAGAGTTGATTGCAACACACCCACCTTATGCAAATATTATTTCTTATACAAAAAATTCCAACCACAAAGAAAACAGAGATTTGTCAAAAGTTCGTTCTGTAAACGAATTTTGCGAAGAAATGAAAAATGTAGCACAGGAGTTTTATAGAATTTTAAAACCGGGAAAATTTTGTGCAATTTTGATGGGTGACACAAGAAGACATAAACATGAAATTCCAATTTCTTTTAGAATAATGCAGTCCTTTTTAGATGTTGGTTTTGTGCTAAAAGAGAATATCATTAAAGCACAACATAATACAAAAACGGCGCCATTATGGAAAAATATGTCTATAAAATATAATTTCTTGTTATTAGCACATGAACATTTATTTGTGTTTAGGAAGCCAGAAAAAGATGAAAAACTAACTAAATTTAAGGAAAGTGTGAAGTGGTGGTAGAAAAAGTTATATTTTTTCTTTTATATATACCAATAATTTGATTTCCTTTTGTTACATAAACTGAACACATTTTTAAAAAATTTCCTGATTGATTCCCCCCTTATTTATCAGGATTGCTCTCCAGTAAAATTCTTGATCCAAAAATTTTTCAGTAACTTTTTCTAAGTATTTCTGTATCTTTCTATTTGTAAGCAGGGTTGGATAATCGAGCAAGAACAATTACGACGTCTCCCTTTAACTCATTTTTTTTCAACTGGTCAAAATTGCAGGCCATACTAATTAAATCCATATCAACAACATTGAAACCCTCTTTTTTTAATCTATCTGCCAATTCTTTCATTGCCTCTTTACCTCCTGTTTCACACATTCTTGCACAACTGTTGCAGGAAACTATTCCTATTTTATCTTCTTTTTTTCAACTGGGCTTTTATTATCCCGAAAGGCTTTGATTCTGTTATTATCATCTTAATCCTATTTCCCAACCTACATAAATAGTTTTTATTTACCTACATGTTTCTCTTCAGTTTTTTTATCAAATTTTTCTTCTGGTTTAGGTTCTTCATTAACTTTTTCTTCTACTTTCTTTCCATCTTCTTTAGTTTCTACTGGTTCCTTCTCTTTAACTTCTTCTTTAGGTTTCTCCTTCAACTTTATATTTTCCTCCTCTTTGGAAACAAGATAATTTGGCTGATTTATTACTCTGTCACCAACTATAACTTTTTTGTGTGTTATCAATTGTCTTGCATGTATTACAGTATTTGCAACTCCTTTTTTGTATAGAATAGTTTGTAACCTTCTATCACAAAGATTTTTTAATTTTAGATTTAAAATATCCTCAAGACCTGAGTTTTTTGGAAGTATATTTAACTTATTCATTTTTTCAATCAATATTTTCTCAGCTTCTTTATCTTTAGTTGCAAGTATTTTCCTTGCTCTTCTCTTTATTCTTTTGAAATCAAACTCAAGTTTCCAAATTTCTTTTTTCCTTCTAAAACCATATTCCTTTTTTAATTCTTTTTCTAATTTTATCCTATCTTTATCAAATAATTTTCTTGGTCTCCTCCACTTTTTCCTTAACTTTTTTGGATGTCCCATTATTTACCACCTTTCTTATGAGCCTCCTTTTTTCTTACAACTCCTACAGTTACTCCTTTTCTGAAATGTGCCTTTGTTCTTTGTCCTCTTACAGGTAAACCAAACTGATGTCTAATTCCCCTATAACATCTTATCTTCTTCAAAAAAGAAATCTCATTTTTATTTTTTAGAACAAGGTTTGATTCAACATAATGTTTATTTTCTCCGGTTTCAATTTCTTTTCTGTGATTGTAAAGCCAGGTTGGAATATTATATTTTTCCGGATTATAAATAGCATCTTCCAGTTTTTTAATTTCTTTTTCTGAAAGTTCGTTTAGTTTTTTATTTACCCCGAATTCAAGAGAGATTCTCAAAGCATGAGCAAAATTCTTTCCAATTCCTTTAATTTTCCAGAGGGTCCTTTCAATTGGTAGAGAGGCATCTAAATCTTTTCTTGCAATCCTGATTATCTTCTTTTTTTCCATAAATAAACAAAAATTTAAGAAAGGGTTAATTTTCTGAAAGGAACATTTATGAATAAAACTTTAGAGGCAAGTTTTACTTTCACTGGAACAATAATTGGAGCAGGTATCTTGGGTTTGCCTTATATAATTGAAAAATCAGGTTTTCTAATTGGCTTAATAGATATTATTTTAATAGGTTTTCTGGTTTTATTAGTTTCCTTAATGTTAGGGGAAGTAAGTCTGAGAACAAAAAAACCTCACCAACTTCCAGGATTAACAGAAAAATATCTTGGAAAAAAACCAAAACATTTAGTAGCATTTTTGTCCATAGGTAGTATATATGGAGCTTTGATTGCATATACTCAGGGTGGAGGGGATATAATTTCTCTTTTAGGCATTCCACCTATCTTATCAAAATTATTGTTTTTCATTCCTTTTGCAGCAATTACTTATTTTGGAATTAAAGGAGTTGAAGAAGGAGAAGATATATTTACATCTTTGATTATTATATTTATTCTTGTTATCTCAATAGCTTCTCTATTTTATTTTAATCCAACAAATATAGCAAAAATAGAATTAATAAATTTTTTTACACCTATGGGTGTAATAGTATTTGCCTTTGCCGGAGTTTTTGCAATACCCCAGATGAAAGAAATTCTATGGTATGAAAGAAAAAAACTGAAAAAAAGCATTCTTCTCGGATTTTCTATTCCATTTTTTCTTTATGTCTTTTTTGTTTTCTCATGTATAGGTGCTTTAGGGGGAGAAGTCTCGGAAGTTGCAACAATCGCTTTGGGAGAGCATTATGGAATTTTTTTCTCAATTTTCGGAAACTTATTTGCATTGTTTGCAATGGCGACAGGTTTTATAGCTTTGGGAAATGCACTCATAGAAATTTATAATCAGGATTACAAAATAAGTAAAAATTTATCTTTTATTGCTGCAATGTTTCCTCCACTTCTTGCTTTGGCAGGTCTTTCAACTTTCACAGAAATTTTATCACTGACCGGAGCTCTGTTTATTATACCTCTATACATTTTGATTGTCTATATTTTTTACAAAATCAAGAGACTTGGAGAAAGAAAACCAGAGTATGAATTAAAACTTCCAAACTGGTCCTTTTGGGTGATTGCTTTGTTTTTCCTATTTGTTGCAGTTCTGGTTAGTTGGCAGTCGTTACTTATAGGGATTTGATTTAAAATAGTAGATTCTAAAAAATATTTTCCTTTTGCTCAAATCCCTCTTTTTTATAACAATATTCTAATAATAATCATCTCCAACAACTTTTCCAGAATCTTTGACAAGCATAGCAACTAAATCCATAGAACCTTCTATGGCAATCTGAATCCTGTAAAAAGTAGCATCTTTTTCAAGGGCTGTTTAAATTTTTCAGGAATGCTATCAAGTTTATCTGAGATAAACAGAATTTAGTTTTAATTTAACTTAAAATAGCCAAGAAGTCTACTTCCAAACTCTTAGCCAATAATACAGATTTTGGTGGTAGCTCAATTGGCATACTAAAGTTTTTTTGTTATATTATATATAAAGGTGTGCGAAATAAAATAATAAACTAATCAATTTTCTCCAAGAAGCCTA
>JAGXOI010000023.1 GCA_023659975.1 Candidatus Aenigmarchaeota archaeon LH_S4 | reverse complement strand
TTGCCACATATATCACATATTTTACTATTTTTCATATTTTTTGCAGTTTTAATTAAAAAATCAATTTTTGTATTAAGAACTTTATTTTTTTCTTTTATATTTTTTAAAATTCCCACATATTTCCCATTATGTATTGCTGGTAGATAGGTACGTAGTTTATCTTCACTTATTTGTGTCTTTTTATTTATTTTTTTGTATTTTAATTTATAATCAATTAACCTTTCAATTTTGTCAATAAGTCGTCTTATCTGTTTATCATTCAACTTTTCAAAACTAATATTATCTTCTTTCCAGATAACATTTACTTTAAGTTTATCTTCCAATAAATATCCTAAAAATTCTATAGCATTGTCAAACCACCAATCATAATATTTGTTTACTTCAATTATCTCTTTATCCATAATAAGCTCTAAATTTATAATCACTATTTTTATAACTTCTCTAAAATCTCTAATAACTCCTTATCCTCTTTCATCATTTTTTCTATCTGTTTATCTGCAATTTCCCTGGAAACTTTTAGTTCTTTTATACCTTTATCTGTTAATATATGTCTTATATAATACTTCCCTTCAACTTTTTTCAATTCTCTCATAAATATAGTTTGTAAGTTTATTTAAATCAAGATCTTTGTTTACAATTTTTAGTGAAATATAGATTATCCCGTTCCTTGGAATAGATAACTTATAATTATTCAATTTGAGAAATAATTTCATAACTTCCGTTGCAGTCCTTTTATTCCCATCAATAAAGGGATGTCCTGTAATTATATCTATCCATAATCTTGCAGCAATCTTTGATAGGTCTTTCTTAAAATCCTTTGATTTTTTCATGGATTCAACTTTTGTAAGTATAAATCCTATTTGTCCTTTATCCACTGGAGAATAACTTAAATCCTTATTAATTTTAATTATTTCCTCTATTGAAGGAAAAATTATGTTTCTTTCCATAATTAACAACAAAATTCTATTTTATCAACTTATTTGCAATCTCATGGCATTCAAAAGGAATTATATTTTTAACCCTAATATTTCTTCCTTTATATTTCACAGTTTTTTCAAAAGTCTTATTCAGGTATTTAATTAGAACTGCTTTACCCTCTTTGTTTAAACTTAAACCATTCGGGATTTTGTCAAAATATTTTTCTTTCACTAATTTTTTGCTGAACAGATACAAAACGGTTTCATCAACATAAGTTCTGAACATCTCAATCAAATCAAATACAAGTGATTTTTTGTTGTAATTATCTGTATGAACAAATCCAATATAAGGATCCAACCCTGAAATTATGCAGGCTTTCTCAACCATTGAATACAAAACCCCATATCCATAATTCAAAAGGCAGTTAAATTCGTCTTTTGCAGGACTCCTGCTCCTTCCTTCAAACCTGAATTTTTCGGGCAAAACAAAATTAAGAGTTTCAAAATAATATCTTGATGCTGTTCCTTCCATACCAAGAAGGCTCTGCCTGTTTTCTTCAATATTTCCTTTAAGATTATCTAACTTTAAATAAATATCTCCAATCTTATTAATATATTTTTCTAATTCTTCCTTTTTTTCACTTCTGGTTTTCTTTAATTTTCTCAATAATCCTACCTGATTATCTAATTTCTTTAAATTCCATTTCTTTGCAATTTCAAACCCTTTGTTAGTATTATAAATTTCCAATTGTTTTCTCCTTATAAGAGTTGTGCTTCCCAACTTACTGTGCCAGACTCTTCCATAAGGATCACCGAAAGAATCAAGAAACACAATATTGATATTATTGTCAACAGCAAATTTAATTGCATCAGTAGATATATAAGCAGAAGTTGTAATTAGTATAGAATCTACTTTATTTACAGAGACCTCAAAGACTTTTTCCTTTCCCTCTTCTTCTATTTTAACAAGAAAACAATTATTTTTCTTCCTGAGATAAGAACCATAGGTATTAATTACAAGTTGCATATTTAAACTGATTTAACTGTTCCAAAACCCTGTGAGACTCCTTTACCCAATCCAATAAATTCAGGTAATTTAAAATTGATTTTAAAATCACCAGTAAAACCAATCATAGGTACTTCTTTATATACAACCGAGACAGGTTTAACTTTTGTCTTGACTTTTAATTCAGATAAAACAACATATTCAAATGCTTTTGCAACAGAAAGAATATTTCCAATCAGGACCTTGTGCAATAGCAATGTCTGTTCTTTTTTATTTAAACTATTATACTCTTTATAATTCTTCTCATTCAAAGCTATCCATGGTATGACAAACCTATATTTTCTCTCTTTTTCACTAAAACAAAAGTTCTGATATTTTTCTATTGTCTTTTTTTCTACAATTTTGTAACTGCTTGTTCCCAATTTAAGATTGTCAAACTCATTCGAAATATTTTTTAAAACAGTTGCACCCTCATTAATACCTAAAATAACTGGAGTGCCTTCTATTACTTTGTATTGTACTAGTGGATAAGTATATAGATAATTTTTCTCCAGATGATGATGTAAGATTGGTTCATCTCTAAATTTATTCCCAACAAAACCGCGGAGAAATGTTCCGGATTCTTTAACAGGTTTATTTGTTTTCAGAATTAAAGTATAAATTAAAAGTTCCATAAAAATAAGGAATAATAAAATTACCTTTTACTCCTTTGCTTGTGTCTTCTTGGACCTTTTTTACTCCTTGAAGGTTTATGGGGTTCTGTTCTCCTGACATCTGGAACCAGTAGATTTCTGTCATAACCTATAAATTTCTTTTTTAGTTCTTTTCCTTTAAGAGAAGCTAAACCATTTGCTATTGCTTGTCCAACTGCTTCTGCCTGCCCGATAATACCTCCTCCTCTCACGTTAGCCTTTATTGTGAAGTTTTCATCTTCTGCAATTAATAGGGGCTCAAGAATTTTTAATTGGATAACTTTTGGAAAATTTTCAATATCTTTATGATTAATTATTATTTTTTTATCTCCTTTTTCTAGCCTTACTCTAGCAACCGCCCTCTTCCTCTTTCCAGTATATAGTTTACTCATTATCTTTATTCCCCAAAAATTTACTTAATTCACTAACAAAGATAGACCACCCTTTTAATTTATCAACTTGTTTGCCAATTTTCTTGAATTCAGAATTTTTATATTTATCAGGTACTCCAACAAAAACTTTTATCCTTTTAAAGGTTTCTTTTCCCTCTCTCGTTTTATAAGGGAGCATCCCTCTGATTGCTCTCATGACAATCTGGTCAGGTTTTGATGGAAAAAAAGGCCCATGCTGGGGACTTCCTCTCCTCCTTCTCTCTAAATATTTTTTAAATATGTCCTCTTTTTTACCAGAAATTATTGCCTGCTCAGAATTTATAATTATAATCTCTTCTTCCCTCTCTGCTTTTTTTGCAACTTCTGTTGCCAGCCTTCCAAGAATACAATTTTTGGCATTTATAACTTCCATCTTTAAATATCATTAAAAATTTTAAGTTAAGTATTTTTTCTAAAAGGAAGGGTTCTTATGAAGAAAGAGATTTTTGTGGTTCCAAATTCAAAAAAAGGAGATTCTAAGAGATAATTAAGAATTAAAGTAAAATCAAAACCGGAAAATAATAAAGCTAATTAGAGATTGAGAAATTACTCTCAAAACAGTTTGGTAAAAAAGTCAGAATAATCAGAGGATTTAAAAGCAAGAGAAAGGTTGTTGAAGTATATTAACCTTAAATAATTAATATATTATGGTAATCGATGTTGGAGAATCTTCAGATTTTGATGAAAGCAAAGAAGAAAAGCCTACAAAGGAAATTCCTGCATTTATGGAGGAATTAGTTGATTTAGTAAGAAAGAAATTTGAAGCACAGAATGAGCAGATAGAGAGAGTAAAGACAGATGTTGGGATGATTAAAGAAAATGAAATTGAAACTTTTAGTAAGAAAGTAGTAGAACTAGAAAATAAAATAAAGTCTTTAGAAAATAAACTAGAGAAACAAAAACCAAATATTAATGACAAGATTCTTGATGGTCTGAAAAGAGTTTGATTTTTTTTTGGTTTATTTTTTCATAAAATCTAGCTCTGCCTCGGTTAGGGGTTTCGTTAGGTATATCCCTTTACTTAATCTTCTGGGTTTACCCTATGTATGACGCCTACAAAACAGCAGAGGTAACTTGGGAAAAAAGTAAGAAAAAATAGAACTATTTTTGTTTTTAATTTTTAATATAGATTCAATAATATTTCCTTTTATATTTTATCTGGCAGAATATAGCTATTAAAAGGTATTCTTATATCTGGAAGAAGTTTTTCTAATTCATTTACAAACCATCAGTTTTAACAACTCCTGCAAAAACAGACAACAGGGTGTGGATATACAACCTTAATAAATTAGCCACGGGAGGGACTTGAACCCCCAACCTGCGGTTTACAAAACCGCTGCTCCACCAGTTACCCCAACCCTTTATTTTTCCGTCGACGCTTCTTGATGGACTTAACCAATAAAAGGGTTGATTGAGCCACCGTGGCATAACTCTTTTTTGATAAAATTAAATTATTTATAATTATATATATGGCAAGGATATATGCAAGAAGGAGGGGGGAAAGTGGCTCAAAAAAGGTTGTCAGATATAAGGTTCCTGAGTGGCAGAGTTTAAAAGAAAATGAGATTATCGAAACAATAATAGAACTGAAAAAAGAAGAGAAAAGCAGAGCAGAGATTGGTCTGACTTTGAGAGATTCCTATGGAGTTCCATCTATAAGACTGGCAACCAATAAAAAACTCCAGAAAATTTTACTCGGAAGTGGATTTAAAGAAGAATATCCTGAAGATTTGATGAATCTTATCAAAAAAGCTATAAAATTAAGGAAACACCTGAACAGGAATAAAAAAGACTTACACAATAAAAGAAGTTTACAACTAACAGAATCAAAAATTAGGAGACTCGGAAAATATTATATTAGAAAGAAAGAATTGCCTAAAAACTGGAAATATAAACCAGCAGAGGCTGAACTTCTTGTTAGATAGTATAAACAACTATTTAAGAGTATTTAGTCTATATTGCAAAAAAATTGTATATTCAAAAATATATTTTCCATAACCGAAAACAATTCGGTGATCTGAGTAAATTTGGTTATGGTACTATATCCGGTGGAGGGAACAAATTTGGTGGATGCTGTAAGATTCTTGAAACTACTGAAGAAGGACCAAAATATACCCTCTTAGAAGAATATTTAAAAGAAGAGAAGGTAAGAATCTTTAGACTTTAGAAAGGCAAGGGCGAATTGGTATTGATTAGTGAATTAATTAAAATCCTTCAAATTCTCTCTGACCAAAAAATTCTTCATTTTCTTTTCTTTGTGATAAGCAGTCCAGTAATAAGCTTCATCCCTTGTTCCTTTTGTAATTAAAATATAAATTTTACCTTTAATTAATCTTGCAACTCTCCCCCTTCTTTGAATGCTTCTGATTTCAGAGGGAACTGGCTCATAAAATACTGCTGTTCCAACTCCTTTTATATCAAGACCTTCTTCCCCTATTGAAGTGCAAATAAGACAATTGTAAAATCCCTCCCCAAAATCCCTTATAACTCTCACCTGTTGTTTCTGACTCAACCCGGATTTTTGGCCAATTAAAATCCCAACTTTTGCACCTTCCACTTCTTTTAATTTCTTTACAATTTCATCAACACTCACTCTATATTGTGTAAATATAATCACCTTTTTGTCCAATTCCTTGGAAACAATTTTCATCAGTTTTTCTAATTTTGGGTGTCCCCCAAGTCCTGAAACTTTTTTATTAAAAATTTTAAATTCTGAATCAAAAAATAGTTTTTGTGAGGCTTTAGTCTTTTCTTTCTCAAGTTTTTTCAGATATTCTCTCAATTGTTTCGCTCCCTGCATCTCAAGTAGTTCTAAACAATAATCCAATTTAATTAGTTCAGCAACTTTAGAGACTGCAAAAAACAACTCTTTTCTTTTTGATTGTTGCGCTTTTTTTGAATAAAAATTCTGAAAATCAAGCAACATTTTCTTTGAGACCCTCTTTGTCGGCAAAGCTCCAATTTTAAATAAATATTCAACTTTTTTATTAAAAATTCTTTCAAGCAATTTCTTGGCAGTTTTATAATCCTCAGGCAATTCTGTTTCTATTCTTTCTAGTTCCCTTTTCTTCACATACTTTTTTACTTCTTTATCTTTTTCTACTCTTGATTCAACCTGCTCAATAAACAGATTGCTTTTTATCTCTCCAATTTTTTTTGCTTTTCCTCCTGGAGAAGCAGTCAAACCCAAAATTAAAGGATTCTTAGATTCTTTGATATATTTTTGTGCAATGTAAGTATAGGCATAATTTCCAATAGAATGGTGTGCCTCATCAACAATTAACAAAATAAACTCTTTTAAATCTATTATCCTGTTTTTAATATCATTCTCTATTGTCTGAGGGGTTGCAAACACAACTCTTGCCCTCTTATATTCTTTTTCTCTTTTTTCTGGTTTTACCACACCCGTAAAAACTTTCAAATCTGCAAGTTCAGACATATTTTCAAAAGTTTTTTTATGTTGCTCTATTAAAGGTTTTGTTGGGGATAAAAATAAAATCTTTCCATCCAGTTTGTTTAATCTTTCAGCAGTAACGAGCAAAGCAATTGGAGTTTTACCCAGACCTGTTGGCAAAACAACCAGAGTATTCTTCTCCAAACAATTCTTTGCAATCTCAGTCTGGTAATCTCTGATTTCTAATTTATTCTTTTTGATTAATGGATGTGAGACAAACATTATTATAATTGATAAGAACTAATTGTTTCTCTAACAGCTTCTCTGACAGCCTGTTTTGATGAACTTCTTGGCTTAAAACCTAATTTTTCTAATTTAGAAATATCTAACAACATTTCCTTAATATCACCTTTCCATCCTTTTCCATTATCAACTCCACCTGTGAATTTAAATTTCGGTTTTTTCTGAAGTAATCCTGAGGAAATCATTTCTTCAACAACAATTTCTGCAATCTCTTTCACATTTGTCTTGTCATTGCTTCCAAGATTAAATATATTAATCAAATCTTTTGCTTTATCTCTTGCTATTAGCATTCCATTTATACAATCACTAACAGAGAGATAACTTTTTGTCTGTTTTCCATCACCTAAAATTTTTAATTCTTCTTCATTTTTTGAGAGTTTTCTAACAAAGTCATAAATCACACCATGGGTAGAGTTTTTTCCAATTATATTTGCAAGTCTGAAAAAAAAGCCCTGAATTTTGTAGAGGGAGCAGTAGTTTGAAATCAGGGATTCACAAGAGAGCTTTGTACCTCCATAAAAAGAGATTGGTTTTGTTTCGCAGTTTTCTGGTGTGTTTAATTTGGATTCTCCATAAACCGTAGAACTTGAAGTAAACAAAATTCTCTTGACTTTGTTTTTTCTACTAGCTTCAAGAACATTTTTTGTTATTTCCAAATCCCTAAAAAAAGTTTGTATTGAAGAATCCTTTACAGAAGGATCTGCTGCCAGATGCCAGACCTCTTCAACCCCAGAAAAATAATCATTTACATTATTTAATAAATCAACTTTGTAGAATTTTACTTTGTCAAGAAAAGGTTCTATGAATTCCTTCATGCCTCCAGATAAATTGTCAATTACAATTACTTCATTTTTCTCAGTTAATTTTTCAACTAAATTTGAGCCAATAAAACCTGCACCACCTGTTACCAAAACCTTCATAAAATATCTTCTAAAATATAATTATGAGAAAAGTAATTTTAGTTATAATGGATGGTTGGGGAATTGCTCCTCCTAGTACAGGTAATTATATTTCTCAGGCAAAAACACCAAATTTTGATTATCTCTTAAAAAATTTTCCTTCTACTCAAAATAAAGCTTCTGGAGAGGCTGTTGGTCTTCCTAGGGGTACTCAGGGGAATTCTGAAGTCGGACATCTTCATATAGGTGCTGGAAGAGTTGTATTACAGATGTATAAAAAGATTAATAGAGAAATTAAAAACAAAGATTTTTTTAAAAACAAGGTTTTAATAAAAGCGATGGAATTTGCAAAGAAAAACAATTCGGGTTTACATTTAATTGGTCTTTGCTCTGATGAAGGAGTACACGCACACATAGATCATTTGATTGCTTTAATTCAAATTGCAAAGAGAAGAGAGGTGAAAAAAGTTTTTATTCATTTTATTTCTGATGGGAGAGATGTTCATGAAAAATCTGCGAAGAAATACATAAAAATTATAGAGAGGGAAACAAGAAAACTAAAATTAGGGAAAATAGCAACTGTTATTGGAAGATATTATAGTATGGACAGGGACAAAAACTGGAACAGGACAAAAAAGGCTTATAGATTGCTGACTTTGGGAGAAGGTTTTAAGGTAAAAAGCGGAATAGAAGCAGTAGAGAAAGCTTACAAAAGAGGAGACAAAACAGATTATTATATAAAACCAACGATTATTGTTGATAAAGATGGAAAACCAGTTTCTTTGATAAAAGACAAGGATTCTGTGATATTTTTTAATTTCAGAACAGACAGACCAAGACAATTAACTAAAG
Organism: Candidatus Aenigmarchaeota archaeon LH_S4; assembly: GCA_023659975.1. Lineage (GTDB taxonomy): Archaea > Aenigmatarchaeota > Aenigmatarchaeia > QMZS01 > QMZS01 > QMZS01. The sequence goes on along the minus strand of JAGXOI010000023.1, from coordinate 2,288 downwards.
CCTTTATCACAGGGAAATTTAATAATTTTAAAAGAGAACTCCATCCTAAAGTTTTATTTACAACGATGACAGAATATAGTAAAACTTTCAACTGTCCTTTTGCTTTTGAGGAAGAAGTTGTAAAGAATAATCTTGGCCAGGTTTTGGCAAAACACAACTTAAAACAGCTTAGGTTTGCTGAAACAGAAAAATATGCTCATGTAACTTATTTCTTTAATTCACAGGTTGAGAAACCAAATAAAGGAGAAGAAAGAATTTTAATTCCTTCTCCAAAAGTTCCTTCCTATGATAAAAAACCAGAGATGTCTGCTTATAAAATAACAGAGGAGTTAGTAAAACAAATTAAAAAGAAAGAATATGAGTTTATTTTAGTCAATTTTGCTAATTGTGATTTGGTTGGTCATTCTGCAGTAAAAAAAGCAATTATAAAAGCAGTTGAAATAGTTGATGATAGTACAGGAAAAGTTGTAAAAGAAGGATTGGAAAATGGTTATACTCTTATTTTAACTGCAGACCATGGAAGTGCAGAAGACAAACTATATCCTGATGGAAAACCAAAACCCTCACACTCAACAAACCCTGTAAATTTTATAGTTGTCTCGGATGAAAAGAAATTGAAAAAAATAAAGCTTAGGAGAGGGGGACAGAAAGATGTTGCACCAACTATTTTAGATTTGATAGGGATAAAAAAGCCGAAGGAGATGACAGGAAAAACTTTAATTTTATAAATTTAGGGTTCTGTAGAAATCCTCTGATTTAGAGCCTTTAAATCAGTTATGGTAAGAAGACTTTCTAAGATTTTGAAGTTTGTAAGAAAGTGCAAAGAGGTTTACTTAGTTTAGAGGGACAAAATAGAAGGTGGGCTATTTACAGGTTAATTTTCTAAGGATTTCTACAAGACTAAAATTGTTAGTTTAGTTTATTTAATCTGTTCTCTCCATTCTTTTACAAACCCACTTAAAATATATCTTGTATTTCTAAGTTCTTCAAGATTTTTAGCTCCAACCAAAAACATCACTATTTTTAATTCCTTTTCTAATTCATCAATATATTTTATAACTCCCATCTCACCTTCTTTCTCATAAATTTTTAAAAAAGGGAGAGCAATTCCGCAGATTTTTGCTCCAAGAGTTAAAGATTTTGCAATGTCTACTCCATTTCTTATTCCCCCGCTTGAAATCAAATCAATTCCAAGATTTTTTAATTCTAATAGGGAGCATGGGGTTGGAATTCCAAAATTTAAGAGATTATCTGAAATTTTTCCACCCCTTAATTTTTCAACTTTTATCCAGTTTGTTCCCCCTGTTCCTGAAACATCTATTCCTCTAACTCCACAATCTTTTACTATTTCACCAACCTCTCTGCTGATTCCCAGGCCAACCTCTTTTACAACAACAGGATATTTTATCCTCTCAACAACTTTTTTTAAATTTTTAGCAGAATTTTTAAAATCTAAATTACCCCCTATTTGTGTAACTTCCTGAGCAGGATTTAAATGAACAAACAAAGCATCTGCCCCAAATTTATCTAGTGCTTCTTCTATTTCTTTAATTTTCATCTCTTTTAAATTAACTATTCCAATATTTCCAAAAATTAAAGTAGAAGGAGCAACATCCCTCACAAAGTAAGTTTCACCCAATTTTTTATTTTCAATCATCGCCCTCTGTGAACCCAAAGCAAAACCTATTTTTTTCTTTTCAGCAATTTTAGCAAGAGTTTTATTTATTTCCCTGGCTTCTTCTGTTCCTCCGGTTAGAGAAGAGATTATTAGCGGTAAATTAAGTTTTTTCCCTAAAAAATTGGTTTTGGTATCTATTTTCCTAAAATCAATATCTGGCAGAGCATTATAAACCAAGTTAATATCATTAAAATAGTTTTTTCCTTCAACTTCTTTATTTAAACAAATCTCCAGATGCTCCTTTTTTCTTTTTGATATTTTCATAATATGTTATGAAAAAAGGTTTAACAATGGGTGTACTATTTTGGGTACTTATATTTTTTATAGTACTTATTGTTTTTGTCTCTCTTGCCCTGTGGAGTAAAGGTTTTGGTTTAAATATTTTAAGTGCTCTATTAGGCTCAGTACCTTAGTATGGGGGATATAGGTTTGATAATATTATATGTTGTTTTGGGTTTAGTGTTTATTCTCCTTGTATTTTCTGTTGGTTCAGCCCTCTCTTTAATGTAATCTACTCCCCTCACTAAAGTTGGGAGCTTTCCATAAGTTGGATAGAGCTACACTGTAGACTTTGTTAATCCAACATCATTTGGACGCAACAACCCGATTA
>JAGXOI010000022.1 GCA_023659975.1 Candidatus Aenigmarchaeota archaeon LH_S4 | reverse complement strand
AATTCCTCTATACGATTGAAATCGGTAGTTTCCTTGCCTTCTGGTTAATTATGAAGAAAAAAGAAAAAATGGAAGAGATGTTCAAGAAGGTAGAAAAATTAAAGAAAGAGCATAAATTCGATTTATCTTCAGACGAAGATTTAAGCATTGCCATTATGAATCTGATAAGCATTGAAGAGCATTTGTTTTTTACTGCCAAAAAAACAAAGAAAGAAAAATATTTCAATCTTTTAAAAGAAGTAAGGGAAATGAGGAAAGAACTACTCAAGAAAATTATTAAAGATTATGAAGGAGAGGTCTGGTGTATTTCAAAGCATCTTTTGGCTGCTTCAATGAGGTTAATGGAAGTGGGAACAAAGGAACTTAATAAAGGCAACAAAAAAGAAGCAAATAATCTGTTTTCAAAAGCCTATGAGTTATATTCCTTGTTCTGGGGTATAAACCTAAAAATAGTTGATGTTGGGAAAGTTAAAAAAATTGATAATAACCAACTAAATATTCATGATAAAGAGAAAAATAGTTTATTAGACAAAGTCAGTAGAGCAGTTCAGAAAGTCCTTGATTGTTGTAAAGAATAAGATGTAATTGATTTAAATAATGTAGGATTCTCTAAAAGTTGGTTTTTGTTTTGGTCTCACTTCAGGGATAATTACAACTCTTGGATTGATGATTGGATTATATTCGGGGACATATTCAAAACTTGTGGTTCTCAGTGGGATATTAACTATAGCCATAGCAGATGCAGTTTCAGATGCCCTGGGGATTCATAGCTCAGAAGAATCAGAAAATAAGCATACTTCAAGAGAAGTATGGGATCAACTATTTCTACCTTTTTGTCTAAGTTTGTTTTTGCGTTGACTTTTGCTATTCCTGTACTACTATTTGAACTTTCAACAGCAATTATAATAAGTATAACTTGGGGATTGTCTGTACTAAGCGTTTTAAGCTGTTATATTTCGAGGGAGCAGAAGGTAAAACCCTGGAAAGTGCTTTTTAAACATCTAATTATTGCTGTGGTTGTTATAATAATAACATATTATACTGGCAGTTATATTTCGATAATATTTGCGGTTTAAATTCTTTTAAGTTTATTTATGCTTTTGGAAATTGAAAATTTAGAAGTTGAAGGGGAGGGAAAAAAAATATTAAAGGGAATTGATATAGAAATAAAATCAGGTGAAGTCCAGGCACTTCTAGGCCCAAATGCCAGTGGAAAGTCAACTCTTGCACAGGTAATTTCAGGGAATCCAAAATACGAAATAATCAAGGGAAAGATTTTTTTTGACAGGGAAGAAATTACTGAACTTCAGGCAGAAAAAAGAGTTAAATTAGGAATAGCTTTAACCTGGCAGAATCCACCTGCTATAAAAGGGGTAAAACTTTCGCTGTTATTAGAGAAAATTTCCAAAGTTGAAACTGAAAAATTGGATATTGGTAAAGATTTGTTGAAAAAGGAAATAAATTTAAATTTTTCAGGTGGAGAGAGAAAGATGTCTGAATTAATACAAACTATTTCCCTGAATCCAAAACTTGTAATTTTTGATGAAATTGATTCAGGGCTGGATATCAAAAGATTGGAAAAAGTAGCCAAGATAATAAAAAAAGAATTTATTCAGAAGGGTGTTTCAATTTTGTTAATCACACATAGCGGAGAAATACTGAATTTTTTAAAGCCTGGTTTAGTCAATGTAATGGTAAACGGAAAAATTATTTGCAAAGAAAAAGATTTCAAAAAAGTCTTAAGTGTTATAAAAAAGTATGGTTATGAAAAATGTAAAAAATGTAAATTACTGGCAGATTGATAATAAGGTAAAAAATATTCTGGAAATGAAAGGGGTCGAAGTTCTGCCAGGTGAATTAGCATGGGAAAAATACAGGTGGGCAAGAGAATATTTTGTAAAAAAACCAGAACAAGGTTATTTTATCTGGATTAAAGAACAGATTGATTTTCCTCTTCTTACCTGCATAAGTATTCTCTCCAAAGATATCCAGCAGGAACTTAATAATCTCATAGTTGTTGAGAAAAATCTGGATATTAGACTTAAGGGAACCTGTAATTCCCTGAAGAGAAATCTGTGCGGTAAACATAACGCATGCGGGAAAATTATTTTGAGAGAGAACTCTTCTTTAAAATATGAACATATTCATTCCTGGAATCAGAAAGATGTTATTGATATAAATTACGAATTTCTGTTAGGTAAGAATTCTAAATTAGATTATACCTATAAAGTTTTCTCTACACCTGAAGAACTCAAAATAAAAACAAAAGTTTTCTGTTCTGAAAATTCTGCTGCAAATCTGAAAGTTCTCGGAGACTCAAGGAATTCTAAGATTAAAATTGAAGACCGTTTAATTTTAAATGGAGAAAAATCTTCGGGTATTTTAAAATTAAGACTGGTAGGAAGAAAAAATAGTAAAATTTCCACTGATTCCCAAATTTTGGCTGAGGCAGAGAGTAAAGGTCATTTGGATTGTCAGGGTTTGCTTATTGATAAAAACTCTGAACTCTCTCTGACTCCAGAATTAATTTGTAAAAATAAACAAGCTCAGGTTACTCATGAGGCATCAATTGGAAAAATCTCTGGAGAGGAATTGTATTACCTTATGAGTAGGGGTTTGAATGAGCAGGAAGCAATAGATTTGATTGTTAATGGTTTTTTGGAAATCAAGTAGTAATTTACAGAAATCTAAATGTAATTTGTAAGCACATGGGTAACATCTTTATGAATACAGGTAAAAGAGATGTTATCCCCGTAATATAACAGGTTTCAGATATAATATAGCAACAAATTACCTGAACAAAGTAGAAAGAGTAAGTATGTCAAATCTATAACACAACAAGGAAGACAATAATCAAGTGGAGTATAGTTCAGAAATTTTAGTCCCTGTTGTTAATTTTGAGTTTAAAGATAGTTAGATAGAATTATTTAGACCTATTTAAAATTTTTTATCTTAATATTTTTATAAAAGTGTTATTTATGTCTTTGCAAAGTACATATAAAGTTTAAATTGAGGTATAGAATGGATGAAGAAGAGAGGCTTAAAAAAGAAAAAACAAAGAAATTAATGGAAGAAACTGAGAAGGTTCAGACTGAAATAGAAGTTAATGATTCAAATTTTGAGAGAGAAGTAACAGAGAGATCCAAAAAAATTCCTGTTGTTGTTGATTTCTGGGCTGAATGGTGCAAACCATGTTTAATGCTTGCTCCAACTTTAGAAAAACTTGCTAAAGAATATAATGGAAAGTTCGCCCTAGCAAAAGTTAATGTAGATGGGGCTCAGATTGCAAGCCAGAAATATGGGATTATGAGCATTCCAAATGTCAAGTTGTTTAAGGATGGAAAAGTTGTTGATGAATTTGTTGGTGTTTATCCAGAGAATTTTATCAGGGAATGGCTGAATAAAAATTTGTAATTGAGGAGATAAAAAAAGTTAAAATATAAAAACAACCTAATTTATGAAAATTCTTGTTTTTGTCTCATCACGTTGTCCCCACTGCCCAAATGCGGAGAAAGTTGCTGAAAAGATTGCTCCTGAATATTATAATTACAGGTTAAGTTTCAAGAAGGTGAGGATGAAAACCTCAGAAGGAAAGGAACTTGCCTCAAAATACAATATTATGGCAATGCCAACAATATTATTCTTAGATGAAGAAGATAATGAAATTCAGAGAATTAATGGGGCTCCAAGTGAGGATTCTCTAAGAAATAAAATTGAAAAAAGTCTTGGTCTGAAGAAGTCATTTTTCAGCAGGATTTTTGGTTAAAGATTATTTTAAGTTATCTATATATTATGGAAGAATATGATTTAATTATTGTTGGCTCTGGTCCAGCTGGGTTGACTGCAGCAGTTTATGCCGCAAGATACAAAATTAAAACTCTTGTTATTGGGGAACAGATTGGAGGTCTGGCTGCAGAAGCAAATGAAATTTGCAACTTTCCCTCTTACAAAAAAATCAGCGGGGTGGAACTGACACAAAAAATGAGAGAGCAAGTTGAAGATTTTGGGATTGAAATAAAGAATAGTTTAGTGGACTCAATTGAAAAATTTGATTCCTTGTTTTTGGTAAAAACAACTTCAGAAGAATTTAAAGCAAAAAAAATAATTCTTACAACAGGGACAGAAAAAAGAAAATTGGGTTTGGAAAATGAAAATAAACTTTTGGGAAGAGGAATAAGTTACTGTGCTACCTGTGACGCAGCATTTTTCAGAAATAAGGTTGTTGGTGTGGTTGGAGGCTCTAATGCTGCTTTAACTGCTGCCTTACTCCTCTCTAAATTTGCAAACGAAGTTTACATAATCTACAGAAAAGATAGATTCTTCAGAGCAGAACCTATGTGGATAGAAGAAATTGAAAAGAATAAAAAAATAAAATTAATGTTTAATACTAACATTACTGAATTAATAGGAAAAGATAAACTTGAAGCAGTTAAGTTGGATAACGGGAAAAAACTAAAATTGGATGGTTTGTTTGTAGAGATTGGTTCAGTTTCAAATTCAAAATTAAGTAATAAATTGGGAATTGAATTGGAGGAAGGCTATATAAAAGTTGATAAAAAACAAAAAACAAGGATTAAAGGAGTTTTTGCTGCCGGGGATATAACTAATAGTCCCTTAAGACAAATTATTGTTGCCTGTAGTCAGGGAGCAGTTGCCGCAAATTCTGCTTATGAGGAAATAAGGACTGAAGCAAATTAAATAATAAAAGAAATAAAAACAATTATGGGGAAAAGTAAATTTAAGCAAGTAGATTGGCTACAGCTTCATCAAATTCTGTACCAAATAGAAGAGGGCTTAATTAAGAATAGAGTGGCAGAAAAAGAATTTGAAGAATATAAAGAAACAATATATGAACCATACTCCTATTATCCTATTCCTAAGCACAAAGAAGGTGTTGATCTGTTAGAAAGAGGATTTAAAAATATAATAGAAGAAAAAAAATATAATAATATAAAGAAAAAAAATTAATTATGGTTAATTATGACTTTTGAAGATATTAAAGAAGGGTTAAAAAAAATTTCAAAGTTGATGAATCTAAATGAGAAAGAAATTAATATTTTATTAAAATTTAAGAGAATTGCAAAAAAAGAATTAGAGATTAATGGGAAAACATATGATGCATGGAGAATTGTTCATAATGATTCTATTGGTCCTGGAAAAGGGGGAATAAGATTTCATCCTGCTGTTTCAGAAGATGAAGTAAAATCTCTTTCTTTCTGGATGACAGTGAAAACTTCTCTGGTAGGCTTACCTTTTGGAGGAGCCAAGGGTGGAGTGAAAATTAATCCCAAGGAGTTAAATAAAGAAGAAATTGAGAAAGTAAGCAGGGCTTATATAAAGACTTTCAATGAATTTATCGGAGAGGATAAAGACATTCCTGCTCCAGATGTTTATACAAATTCACAAATAATGGGTTGGATGCTTGATGAATTTGAAAAGATAAAAGGGAGGCATGAACCTGGAACGATTACAGGAAAACCTGTTGAATTAGGGGGATCTATTCTCAGAGAAAAAGCTACTTCAGAAGGAGGAAGAATAATACTTAATCTTTTTCTTGAAAGAATGAATAAAAAACCAAGAGAAACAAGAGTTGTTATTCAGGGGTTTGGTAATGCAGGGATGAATATTGCAAAAATGTTGCATGATGAAGGATATAATATAATTGGTGTTAGTGATAGCAAGGGAGGTATAATCAATAAAAGTGGGTTAGATATTGAAAAAATGATAAAAATTAAGAAAGAAAAAGATTCTGTTATTTATTATCCTGATATTGGGAAAATTTACAATAAAGAGCTGTTAGAACTTGAAACAGATGTTTTGGTTCTCGCTGCTTTGGAAAACCAGATAACAGAAAAAAATGCTGATAGAGTAAAAGCCAAATATATTCTTGAAATTGCTAATGGACCTATAACTTCTGGAGGTGATGATATCTTATGCAAAAAAGGAATTATTGTGATCCCTGATATATTGGCTAATGCAGGAGGTGTTGTTACTAGTTATTGTGAATGGGTTAATAATATAACAGGGGGTATATTTTCCAAAGAAGTTATGGAAGGGATTCTTAAAGAAAAAATGACTACAGCATTTCGTAGAACTTATGAATTATACGAAGAACAAAAAACAAAAACTTTTACAATGAGAAATGCAGCTTATATTATTGCAATAAAAAGGATTCTTGGGGCAGAGAAGGCAAGGGGGAGTATTTAAGATTTTATTAGATAACAATCTTTTAGAGGTGGTCTTCAACACCACAGGGTTATAAATATTTTTAAATCTAAATTTTAATATGGCAAAGAAAAACAAAACTTTGGTTTATGGGTCAATCGGTCTAGTAGTTCTAATAGCAATAATAGTAGGTGCCGCTGTGGTTCTTTATACACCGACGCCAGAAGGGGAGAAGGTTACGGTGATGATGGGCTTTATTCCTTTAATTCAATATGCACCTTTCTATGTTGCAGTTGATCAGGGATATTACGCAGATGAAGGTCTTAATGTAAGTATAACATATACATCGGAAGGTTCTATGGGTGTTATAAAGCAATTAGCAGCAAACAATGTCCAGTTCGGCTATGCAGGTGCGGATTCGGTAATTATCAGTAGATCGAAAGATATTCCGGTAGTTTCAATTTATAATCTCGAGCCAAAAAACCTCTTTGAAATTGCCTCAAAGAAAGAAAAAAATATTACTAATCCAGAGAATCTTGTAAGAAAAAAGGTAGCGATAGCAGGATTTGGCGGTTCAGTGTATGCGATGGACAGAATGATCTTACAGGAAGCAGGTGTAGACTATAACAATGTAGAATTTGTTGCAGTTGGAGCAGGACTAATTTCATCATTAGTCGCGGACAAAGTTGATGCAACAAGTGTTCATTTGGCTCAAAAGGTTATACTTGACAATATGGATGTTGACACAAATATACTATGGGCTAAGGACTATTCAAATTTCATAGGATCTTATCATGTGGTCACAAGTGAGCAAATAAGCGGAGATAATCCTGAATTGGTCAAAAAATTTGTAAAAGCAACAAAGAGAGGATTAGAATATGCAGCCACTCATCCAAATGAGACTGCCGATATATACATAAAATTCAACCCAGATGCAGCAAAGGATAGAAATTTACAACTGGCGATATGGAACGCATTTGTGGAAGAAGTGTGGTCACCAGAGCAGTTGGATAAGGTAGGACAGCCTTTTACTGATACACAATGGGAAGAAGCACAAGACATATTGTATGAGTTAGGGATGATAGACAAGAAAACAGATGTGAGTAAATTTTACACAAATGAATTTATTTCTAAGTAATTTTATTTTTTATATTTTTATAAGTTTATTATGAACAAAAAAACAATTTTTCTGCAGGTTTTGGTTTTTATTTTATTTATCTTTCTCTGGAAGTTTGTAATTTTTATTTTTAAATTCCCTGAATTTATTCTGCCATCCCCGGAAAGTGTTTTTATTGAATGGTATCTCTTGCTTAAAAGTGGTTCGCTCTTGAATCATACCCTGACCACTTTATATGAAATTCTCGCAGGGTTTGGAATTGGTATTTTACTTGGATTAATTCCTGGTTATTTTGTTGCGAAATCAAAACAGGTGGAGCAAACCCTGTCTCCTTACTTAGTTGCTCTGCAGACAGCCCCGAAAATTGCCTTGGCTCCTCTAATTGTAATTTGGTTTGGTTTTGGTCTTTTATCAAAAATTGTTATTGTTGCATTAATTGTTTTCTTCCCAATTCTGGTAAATACAATTGTTGGGATAAAAAGTGTTGATAAAAATTTGCTTGATTTAATGAAAATTTCCAAAGCAACAAAATTGCAGATTTTCAGACTAATTGAACTACCTTCTTCTTTACCTGTTTTGTTTGCTGCTTTCAAAACAGGAATAACTTTAGCAGTTATTGGTGCAGTTGTAGGTGAATTTGTTGGGGCAAATTCAGGATTGGGTTATTTAACAATTTATGCTGCAGGATTAATGGACACTCCCCAGGTTTTCGTAGCAATCCTACAACTGACTGTTCTGGGAATTATTCTCTACCTGATTATTGATTTTTTAGAGAATATAATAATTCCGTGGTATAAAAATAAAGGTGAAAAAGATGTTGTTAGAAGCTAAAAATATAGGGATAACTTATACTTCAAAGGAGAAAGAAGTTAAAGCCTTGGATAAAGTTTCCTTTGAAGTTGAGAGTAGAGACTTCTTTTCAATTATTGGACCTTCTGGCTGTGGAAAAACAACAATCCTGAAGGTTATTTCAGGATTAATAAAATCAACAAAAGGAGAAATAGTAAAACCAGAAGATTTTGAAGTTGGCTATGTTTTTCAGGAGCCGACTCTGTTGGAATGGAGAAATGTTATTGACAATATTATTTTACCTTTAGAAATCAAAGGAATAGCAAAAAAAGAATCCTATAAAAAAGCAAGAAAACTTTTAAAACTAATCAATTTGGAAGGATTTAAAAATGTTTATCCAAAAGATTTAAGTGGTGGGATGAAACAGAGAGTTGCAATTGCAAGAGCATTAATCTGTGAGCCAGAAGTTTTATTGATGGATGAGCCTTTTGGTGCTTTGGATGAGCCAACAAGGTTAAAACTTAATACAGAATTAAACAGAATCTGGAGAGAAACAAAGAAAACAATAATTTTCGTTACTCATAACGTTCAGGAAGCAGTTTTTCTTTCTAACAAAATTGCTGTATTAACTAAAAGACCAGGGAAAGTAAAAAAGATTTTAAAAATTGATTTGCCTGAGGAAAGAAAGTTAAAACTCTTGGATTCTGAGAAATTCATAAAACTGGTTACGAGAATAAGGAAAAGTTTTGAGGGTTATTAATTATATAAATTTTTGCTATCTGTTTTTATTTCTTACCGACTCCCATATCATCTCAAAATAATTCAAAAAATTCCTTGCAATTTCTTCATTTTTTATCAGAATAGTTATTGGATTATCTGCCCAGAGAGTAATTCCCAACTTGTTACTGTAAATTGTCAAACTTGCAGGGGAAACATATTCCCCAGGCAAGAAGCGAACTTCAACTAATTTATACTTTTTCAAAAAATTTATTTCTTTCTTCGCAGATAGCATTTTGAGTTTTATCTTTTTCCTGACCCTTTCTCTTGTAAATCTTGGTAGAAAATGTTTTAGCAATTCTTCTGTTTTATCTATTGTTGTGCAAATTATATAAACTGTTTTTCCTTCCTTAATTTCATCCATATACATTGTTTTTATTCCTTCCTTTCCAAACAGAATTCTTGCACCAACCTGTTTCTCTCCCTTTCTCATCACTTCTTCCAAATTTGGAATTAGTTTAACAAATTCCTGCCTGAGTTTTCTCAAATTTTCTTCTTTCTCATTAAGAATATCAACTATTTTGAGAGGATTGACTACCTTGTAAAACTTTTTATCATTCTCTTCAATAAAAGAAATTAAACCTTTTTCCAAAAGTTTCTGGATAACATCATAAACTGTTCTTCTCTCAATTCCTATTTCTTTTCCCAGATTACTTGCTGTTGATTTTCCGATCGTAAGAAGTTTTATATAAACTTTGGTTTCATTATCTGTTAAACCAAATTTTCCAAGGAGTTCTTTTAATTCCATAAAAATAATTGTCAATTCTTATAATAGAAACTTTTTCTAGGGGGTGGTCTTCAACATCACAGGGCTAGTTTATAGGTCATCACCAAAACCTTTTTTATTATCTTCTTTTTCTCCTATAAAACTGAATTAGCAAAAAATTCAGGGATTAAGTGAACAAAATATGACACACAGGAAAAATTCGGGAAAACAAAAACAAAACTTGTTTTTGATTCAAAAGACAGGTTAATAGGAGCACAGTTTATTTCTGAGGAAAACATTGCTGATTTAGTAAGTTTTGCTTCCTTCGCAATTTACAAAAAAATTAAGAGAGAAGAATTAGCAAATTTAAGTTATCCTGCCCATCCTGAATTAACAAGTCTACCTTTCTTTAATTCAATTGTTTCTGCCTGTGAAGAAGGAAAATAATAAAAAACCTTAAAAGCAAAAAGAAAATTAAAATTGTAAATTAATAAAACAAACTGTAAATATTTTTATTCAATCTAACAACATTTGTTTTTCCATAATATTCCTTTTTTACAATCTTTCTCTGAATCAAATTTTCCAGAGCCCTGAAAACCTGAACCTTTGATAGATTTGTTTCTCCTGTTATTTTTGACTGGAAACAGGAACCCTCATTTTCCAGTAATTTATCAATTATTTCTCTTTCAGTTTTATCAAATAATTTTAAAATAGTATCTTTTTCTATTTTTTTCTCATATTTTGGAAAAAGAAAATGATAAAATAAAGTCCCGATGAATAAACCAATAGAAGCAAGGAAAGGAATAAATAAAGGAATCGGTATTGCACAACCACAAACATCCCCGCTTGATATTTCCATCTGGACATAAAGGGAACTTATAGCGACAATAAACACGAAAACTGCCAAGACTAAAGTCCCAAAGATTATCTTTTTTTCCTGTTTCATAAGGTTTCATATTTTGAAACTTAAGTATAATTTCAGCAATAATACTCTTAGGGCTGATTATTCTTTTTAGTGAGACTTTTAGAAAAATTAATCATTAGAAGTTTATGGATGAGTTTGAAAATTTAAAAAAAGAGATAAAAAATTGTAATAGATGCGAACTTTATAAAACAAGAAAAAATCCAGTTATTGGAGAGGGTTCACTAAATGCAAAAATAGTGTTTGTTGGTGAAGCTCCTGGTTATAATGAGGACTTAACAGGCCATCCATTTTGTGGGGCAGCAGGAAAAATTTTAGATGAACTTTTAGATTCTATTACTTTGAAGAGAGAAGATATTTATATTACAAATATTTTAAAATGTAAACCTCCAAAAAACAGAAGTCCCTTAGAGAGTGAAGTCAACTACCCCTCCCTAGAGGAAGGGGCTTGTAACTATTACTATCTGCGAAGGGTGTAATGTTACATTTGGCTGGTTGACACACAGCCTGCTCCAATACGGAAGAACCGAGTTG
>JAGXOI010000021.1 GCA_023659975.1 Candidatus Aenigmarchaeota archaeon LH_S4 | reverse complement strand
CTTTCTGCCAGGTTTTGTTCATTGAGTTCTTGATAATTGAATTGAACTGCTCAACAATATATCTCTTTTTCTTCAGTATTTCTGGAGTCCAATGTCTCTTCCTGCTTCTTCTCCTGTTTTTTGCAATTATTGGTTTTGCTTTAATTTTCCTGCAGGCTTTTCTATTAGTCTCCGAATCATAACCAGCATCTGCTAAAATAAGTTCACAAGAAACCAATAACTCTGGTAAGAAAGGAGAATCATGTTTATTGCCTGTTGTTAAAATTGCCTTTAGAGGCAATCCAAGCCAGTTTACGGATAGATGTGTTTTAAATCCTTTGAATGCCCCTCTTGAATTAAAACCAACTTTTGTATCTGGATCTTCTTCATCCACTAAAGGAGTTGAGTCTATTATCAGGAGTTTTGTTGGAATTATCATCTGGATTATTGATGACAATTTGTTGAAGGCAGTTATCACAAGATCCGAATATAGATTCTTCCAGACACTGAGTCTTGATCTGTCTGGAACTCCTGTTAATCCAAGGATTCTTCTTATTTTTGGATTTGCTTTTAAATGTTTGATTAACTGGCAATCGTTGAAACCTTTGAGTCCCCGATAAATCAGGGTTCTTATTCTAGCTACATTTCCATAACCTCTTCTACCTCTGCCTTTTTGTGGTGAAACTACTTCTTTGTTTATTAACAACCTTATCAAATTACTTGCTTCCATCTATTAATTTGGTTTATTTCACACACCCCTATATATAATATAACAAAAATCCTTTAATAAGGTAATTGAGCTACCACCAAAATCCTGTATTATTAACTAAGATTTTAGAAGTAGACTTCTTGGCTATTTTAAGTTAAAAACAAATTAATTTAGATGTTACTGATTGCGGGTATTGATTCAGGAACAAACTTTGCTTTTAGTTTAATTAATTTAGATGGTGAATTAGTTTACTTAAACTCAGGAAAAAAATTGGAAGAAAAAATTTTTGAAATTTGTCTTGAAACAGGTAAAGTGATTGCTGTTACAACAGATAAAAGAAAATCGAAAAAGGTAAAGAAACTTGCTACGAGTTTGTCTGCAGAAGTTGTTTTGCCAAAAAAAGATTTATCAAAGTATAAAAAAAGCAGATTAATAAAAGATTTCAAAAACCAGAAACTAAATTCACATGAGAAGAGTTCATTATCTGCAGCTCTCTTTGCCTACAGTGAATACAAACAAAAACTGAAAAAATTTGAGGATAAGTTCGGTCCTGTTCCACTCTCTTTAAAAGAAGAATTTATTTTATCTGGTAAAAGAGTGAGTTATTTTAAATATTATTCCCCTCTCTCAATCAGATAATAAACAAATTGTTTCAACAAATTTTTTGCTTTGCTTTCTTTTAACAAAGGCTCTGCTTCTTTCCATGCTTCTTCTAAAATTTCTTTTGCCCTATTTTTTGCATAATCCACTCCTTTGTATTTCTCAATAATTAAAATTGCCTCTTTTCTTTCTTCCAAATCATCAGGATGTTTGTCTAAAATTTCCAGTAATCTTTTTTTATCCTTCTCTGTTGCTTTTTTTAAGGTATGAATAACCATCAAAGTTTTCTTTCCTTCTTTTATATCATTACCAAAAGCTTTACCAAATTTTTCCCTCTCTTCTCCTACCAGGGTAATATCCAAAATATCATCCTGAATCTGAAAAGAAACTCCGATTGCTTCTGCAACTTTTCCGATTTTCTCTGTTAGTTTGTCATCCCCCCCAGATAAGACAACAGCTAATTTTGCAGCCATCCTTGAAAGACATCCTGTTTTATATGCACACATCTGTAAATATTCATCTTCTTTTATCTTATCAACTTTTCCTTTGTGCCAGTAAATATCCGTTCCTTGACCAAAACTTACGTTGATCATTTCTTGTGCATAAATTCCATAAGCCTTTGAAATAATTTCTGGACTAAGTTTATTCCTATTTTTAATTAGGATGACTAAAGGTAGAAAGTACATAAAATTCCCTATGTTTATTGCAGTATCCTCACCAAAAATTTTATGTGTGCAGGGTTTTCCTCTTCTCAATTCTCCTAAATCTTCAACATCATCAATCATTATTGTCCCATTGTGTATAATCTCAGGAATAATAGCAAAATCCATTAATTTTTCAGGGTTCCTACCAACTGCTTCTGCAATCAACAAAAACAAAATTGGTCTCCATCTTTTTCCTCCTCTATCCAAAAAATCCCAGATTGGATCTACTAAAGATTTCTGAGCTGCATCTAAATTATATTCATATCTCGGTTTTCCAAAAATAAACTCAAGCCACTTAGAATCAATTTTTCTTGGTAAATATTTCTCAATTATTTTATCTATTTCAAACTTTTTCTTTTTCAGAAATTCTAGAATTTCCTGTTTTTCCATTATTTATTTTGATAGTAATTATAGTATTTAATTTGTGGTTTTTAAATGTAATAGTTTGAAATAATTTTACCCTCAAAAACAACCAAAATAACTTAACAAAATCAAATTTATGATTTATTTCTTATCCTCCTTATCTTTTTTCTCCTCTTTCTCTTCTTTATATTCAGTGTCCACTACCTTCTCATCCTTTGATTTTTCTTTTTCTTCATCTTTTTTCTCCTCCTGTTTTGGAGCCTGTTCCTGAGATCCCTGCTGATAAATTGAAGCTCCAGCCTCCTGTACAACTTTTGTAAGTTCTTCTGTTTTCTCTTTAATCTTGGTGGTATCTTTCTCTTTTAGTACATCTTTCATTTCTTTAAGTTTGCTCTCAATTTTTTCTTTTTGCTCCTTTGGTAGTTTATCTCCAAGGTCAGACAAAGTTTTTTCTGTTGAATAAACCAAAGAGTCAGCGTTATTTCTGATTTCTATCTCCTCTTTTCTTTTTTTGTCTTCCTCCTCGTGTTCTTTTGCTTCTTTTACCATTCTATCTACTTCTTCGTCAGAAAGTTTTGTTGATGCTGTAACTGTCATCTTCTGCTCTTTTCCAGTCCCCTTATCTTTTGCAGAAACATTTAATATCCCACTTGAATCTATATCAAAGGTTACTTCTATCTGTGGAACTCCTCTTGGTGCAGGAGGTATCCCAACTAAATTAAAATTTCCCAGACTTGTGTTATCATTTGCCATTGATCTCTCACCCTGCAAAACATGGATTGTTACCGCTGTCTGAAAATCTGAGGCTGTTGAAAAAACCTGACTTTTTTTAACAGGAATTGTTGTATTTTTTTCTATTAGAGGAGTCATAACCCCGCCAAGGGTCTCTATTCCTAAAGTCAAAGGAGTAACATCCAATAAAACCAAGTCTTTTACTTCACCAGATAAAACAGCTCCCTGAATTGCTGCACCAGAAGCAACACACTCCATTGGGTCAACTCCTCTCTCAGGTTTTTTTCCAACAAAATTCTCAATAAATTTCTGTACAATTGGCATCCTTGTAGGACCTCCAACCAAAACAATTTTATTTATCTTATCTTTTGAAAGGTTTGACTCTTTTATAGCTTTCTCTATTGGCTCCCTAGTCTTTTCTATTACTGGTTCAACTAATTCCTCTAATTTTGCTCTTGTTATTTTCATTACTAAGTGTTTTGGTCCCTCTTTTGTTGCAGTTATATAGGGCAAATTGATTTCAGTTTCAATAACTGTTGAAAGTTCTATTTTTGCTTTTTCTGCTCCTTCCTTTACTCTCTGAACAGCCATTTTATCTTTTTTTAAATCAACTCCTTCCTGCTTTTTAAATTCTTCTGTAATATAATCAATTATTTTCTCATCCATATCATTTCCACCTAAATTAGTATCCCCACTTGTAGATAAAACTGTAAAAGTACCACCACCAAATTCCATTGTAGTCACATCCAAAGTTCCTGCACCAAAATCAAAAACAAGAATTTTATATTCTCCTTTTTCTTTTTTATCCAGTCCATAAGCCATGGAAGCTGCTGTTGGCTCGTTAATCAATCTCATAACTTCTAAACCTGCAATCTTCCCAGCATCCTTTGTTGCTGTTCTTTGGTTGTCATTAAAATAAGCGGGAACAGTAATAACAACTTTTTTCACAGGCTCTCCTATAAAAGCCTCTGCATCCCTTTTTATTTTTTGTAACAGGTAAGCAGATATTTGCTGGGGTGAGTAGTCCTTATCATAAACTTTATATTTATAAGTAGTTCCCATCTTTCTTTTCGCCCCGGTTATAGTCCCCTCTGGATTTGAAACAGTCTGCCTTTTTGCAGGCTCCCCAACAAGCAACTGCCCATCTTTTGTAAAAGCAATAACAGAAGGGAATGCCTTCCCGTACAAAGTTGCTCCCTCTGCTGAAGGAATAATAGTTGGTTTCCCACCAAGCATCACAGCAGCTTGGGAATCTGAAGTCCCCAAATCTATTCCAATAATCTTTTCCTTTGCCATAATTTAGATAGAAAACTTTAAAAAGACTTTTAAGAAATTATACCATTATCTATGGCTTCTCTGAGACTTTCTATTTCTTTCCTTCTCAGTTTAGGAACATCAGTTTCTCTATCCCTCAATTTATCAAATCTTTTTAAATTATCTTTACAAAAATCTACTATTCTATCGTCAGGTTGCTTATTTTCATCCAGAAGACCTTCAGAGTAACCTCTGTTTTCGGGTAAAAAGTATCTACGGTCCCCTGTAACCTTTTCTGTGTACCGTCTACTGTTTTCGGGAAAACAGTTTTTAGCTTCTTCTGTAATTCTATATTCTATTCCTACTCTTATAACTTTTCCATTCTCTGTTACCAGTCTGCCGGGCTCATAAGTAATATATTGACCTTCTGTAACTCCAGATTCTCCATATCCCTGCAAAAGTTTATTTTTTTTCAAAGCATCTCGGTGAAGTATATCCCAAATTTTCTGGTATCTTTCTTCCCCAGGTTTTACTTCTTCTCCCATCTTCACCACAATATAATAGTATTTAAAATTATATATAGTTTTCGGTAATTAAAAATATATTTTATATGATATAATTATTTACTATTTTTTCACCCTTAAGAAACCTTAACTTTAGAATGTCTTATTACCTTTCCATTTAGGAGATAACCTTTCTGAAATTCTTCCAAAATAACTCCTTCCTCTTTATCAGATTTTTCTTTTAGTAAAATTTCATGGTAATAAGGATCAAATTTTTTGCCCTCTGCTTCAATTTTTTTCAGGCCGAAACTTTCAAGAATTTTCAAAAAGTTTTTATAAACTAATTCTACTCCCCTTAAATCATCTTCATTTTTTATCAAAACTAAACTCCTCTCAAAATCATCTAGAACTCCTAATAATTCTTTTATTAAGTTTTCATTTGCCTGACTGACAAACTCTTCTCTCTTATTCATGAGTTTTTTTTTATAATTATCAAAGTCTGCCTGTAAATATTTCAACTGCTCTAAATAGGTTTCTGCTAACTTTGTTTTTTCATTTAATTTTTCTATTAGTTCTTTCTTTTTATATTTTTTCTTTACTTCCTCCCTTTTTTCCTCCATAAGAGTTAGATTAAAATAATTCTTTAAAACTACTAATTTTTTCTATGACTCCTTTTAATTCAAAATTCAAAATTTTCCTGTTTTTGACAACAAATTTCCCATCTATAATTACATCAGACACAGCCCCATTAAAGGAGTAAACCAGATTTGAGATAATACTATAATCTGGATTTAGAAAAATGTTGTCTTTGTTGATTAAAACCAAGTCTGGTTTTTTTCCAACTTCTACTCTCCCCACCTCTTCCTCAACCCCTAAAGCCATCGCTCCATTTATTGTGGCAGAATCAAAAATCCTCTGGGCACTCATCGCGGAAACATCTTTATATTTCAACCTTTGCAACAAAACACCAAATTTCATTTCTTCAAACAAATTTAAATTATTGTTGCTCGCCACCGAATCTGTTCCAATACAGAGATATTTTAATTCTTTGGCAGGGCAGATTCCACTTGCTAATTTTGCATTTGAGCAGGGGTTGTAAACAATAAAACTCTTATTTTTGTTTAAAATTTCTATTTCTTTTTTATCTAAATGAATTCCGTGAGCTCCGATGAATTTTGTTTTCAGCAAACCAAGTTTATCCAGCAAAATTAAAGGTCTCCTCTTTCTTCTCTTAATACACCCCCTT
The DNA here is from genome assembly GCA_023659975.1 of Candidatus Aenigmarchaeota archaeon LH_S4. GTDB lineage: Archaea > Aenigmatarchaeota > Aenigmatarchaeia > QMZS01 > QMZS01 > QMZS01. The sequence goes on along the minus strand of JAGXOI010000021.1, from coordinate 5,204 downwards.
ACTTCTTTCTCTGTCTCTGACAGATGTATATGAATTGGTAAATTATATTTTTTAGCAAGTTCCCTACTTTTTATCAGTAGATTATCAGAGCAAGTTTCAATAGAATGAGGGGTTATAGCTGGCATTATTCTTTTATTTTTTAGCTCAAGAATCTTTTTGATTTCTTTTTCACCCTTTTTTATTTCTTCATCAGTTTTGCTGGGGTCAAAAAAATCAAATAGCACAGAACCCAAGAAACATCTTATTCCAGATTTTTTAGCTGCTCTGGCAATATTTTCTGTATAAAAATACATATCATTGAAAGAAGTTGTTCCGGTTAGTAACATTTCACCTATTGTAAAAAGAGTTCCATAGTAAACCAACTCCCTATTCAGTTTTTTCTCCCTTGGCCAGATTTCTTCATTTAACCATTCCTGCAGATTCTTATCATCTGAAATACCCCTAAGAACGTTCATACCTGCGTGAGTATGGCAGTTTATTAAACCAGGAATAACAACTTTATTATTACAATCTACAACTTCATCTTTTTTGCTTAAATTTTTTCCTATTTCTTCTATTTTTCCATTTTCTATTAAAATATCTTTATTCTCTAAAATTTCTCTTTTTTCATTCTGGGTAACAATAAATCTGCAATTTTTCAGGAGCATAACTTATTTAAAGTTTTTGTATTTTAAATTATGAGTGGAATACCAGTAGGACTTTCAGATGGGGAAAAGTCTTTTGTAGAGTGGTATGTAGGTAAAAGCTTAGGAGAGCTTGGAGAAAATCCTAACGATACCCAGATAGAAACTGTCTACAAAGACTTACCACGAGGTGTTGGCGGAGTAACTAGTTTATATTGTTCTTCACGTGGTGGATGTAAACCATATGAAACTGATATAAACAGGGAGGAACAGGAATTATATCAAGGCTTAAGACTTACTCCTATCTTACATGAAAAAACTCATGAGGCTCAGATAAAAGCTTTCCCTTATTTACCTTTACTTTGGGATAAATCTGGAATAGAAGGTTTAGCAATTTATTCAAATATAAAAGCATTAGAAAAAAGTGGAGATTCCAAATTAGCAGATATTTATCGTAACTCATTGTCTCCTGAATATATAGAATATTATCAGAGGATGAAAGAACTAGAAAGAAAAGAAGGAAAATCTATTGGAGAAATTGCTAGGAGAGATAATAAATTGGGAGAGCTTTTAGCAAAATATTATCCAGAACATCTAATGCCAGAAGAATCAGGAAGTTACAATTAATCAAACTAATTAATGGAGCCAATAGAAATTGTAAAAGAGCAGAGTAAAATAAAAGAATTTAACCCAGTACAGAAACTTGCTCTCGAGAGGGGTTTGTTAAAAGGAAGAAATGTTGTTGTTTCAAGTCCAACTGCCTCTGGAAAAACAATTATTGCAGAACTTGTAATTATTAATAATTGGATAAAAAGAAAGGGTAAATCTGTTTATATTGTTCCTCTTAGAGCTTTAGCATATGAAAAATTTGAGGATTTTAAGGAAAAGTATGAATCTATTGGTTTGAAAATTGGAGTTTCAACTGGGGACTTTGATTCTGCATCTGAATATCTTGGGGGTAAGGATATAATAATTTTAACTTCAGAGAAGTTGGATTCATTAATCAGACACAAGGCACAATGGCTATCTGAAATTTCTCTTGTTGTTGGTGATGAGACTCATTTACTGACTGACCCTCATAGGGGTCCAACTTTCGAGATTGTCCTAACCTTGCTAAAGGAAAATCTCTTCCTACAAATTCTTGCTCTTTCTGCAACAATCTCAAACTGCGATGAACTCGCAGAGTGGCTAAATGCAAAACTCGTTTTAAGTGATTACAGGCCAATTCCCCTGAGGAAAGGGATTTTCATGGACAAAAAACTGATTTTTGAGGATGAAACAAGGGAAGTTGAATGTTCTGATTTACTTTCTGTTGTAAAAAAAGTTGTTAGTGAAGGAAAACAGGTTTTGATTTTTCTAGCATCGAGGAGGAACACCGAAAGTCTGGCTGAAAAACTGGCAGTAGAATTCCCTCTAATTGAAAGTGAAGTAAGCAAAAAAATTTTAACAACTCTTGAGACCCCAACAAAACAGTGTAAAAAACTTGCAAATTGTTTAAACCATAGGATTGCCTTCCATCATGCAGGACTAATTAACAAACAGAGAACTGAGATAGAAAAATCTTTCAGGGAAAACAGGATAAAAATTATCTGTGCAACAACAACTCTGGCTGCTGGTTTAAATTTACCTGCTTTTCTTGTGGTTGTAAGGGATGTAAAAAGATTTTCAGGAGGATATTCCCAATATATTCCAAATTTAGAAATACAGCAGATGCTTGGGAGGGCAGGCAGGCCAAAATATGATAAAACAGGTCTTGGACTATTGCTTGCAAAAAATGAAAAAGAAACAACTGAATTAAGGGAGAGATATTTACTTGGTAAGATAGAACCAATAATTTCTAAATTATCCTTGGAGCCTGTTTTGAGAATGCATATCCTTTCTCTAATTGCAACAGGTTCTGTTCGCTCAAGAGAAAAACTTGTTGGTTTTTTTGGAAAAACTTTTTTTGGATACTCTTTTGGAGCTTCAGTTGAATTAGAATTAAAAATTGAAGAAATACTGGAGCAACTTGAAGGATTTGGTTTTTTAAATTTGGAAAAATTCTGTGCAACAAGGATTGGAAAGAGAGTTTCAGAACTTTACTTAGACCCTTTATCTGCACATAGAATTCTGACTTCATTGGATAAAGCAAGTCTGAAAACATTACCTTTATTTTACTTACAATCTCTTGCCTCATGCTCAGAACTTTATCCACAATTAAGAGTCAAAAATAAAGAAGTAGAGGATCTTGAAGATTTTATTGCAAAAAATGAAAAAGAATTCCTGATGGAAGTTCCTAACCCCTGGGAATACGAATATGAACTATTTTTGGGTTCCCTGAAAACAGCAAATCTGCTAAATGGATGGATTTCCGAGAGAACAGAGGAGCAGCTTCTTGAAAAATATGGAACTACTCCAGGAGAATTATACACAAAAACAACAAATGCTGGGTGGCTTATTTATGGAGCAGAAGAATTTGCAAAACTGAGTGGAAATAGGAAAATTGCAAAAGAATTAAGAAAATTACAATTAAGGATGAAGAACGGAATTAAAGAAGAACTACTTAAACTCATAATGGTTAAAGGGATTGGTAGAGTAAAGGCAAGGAGACTTTATAGTTCAGGAATTAAAAGTGCAGGAGAGATTAAGAAGAATAAAATTACTGCAGAGAGGTTGATAGGGAAGAAGACTTTGGAGAAGATTTTTAGGGATAATTTAGGGTGATTAGTGAAGTTTCATACCAAATTGTTTAAAAACCTCAACTAGTAGAGGATAAAGATTGGCTTCTCTATAATTAAATCTAAACTCCCTTTCTTTGACATATAAAGGATAATTTTTCTTGCGGATTCCATGATATTTATGAAATCTATTATCATTATATTTCTCATTATCACCAAGACCTAACTCAGAAAGAATAGTATTTAGGTTATTAATACAAGAAAACCGTCCCGTAGACTTATATATTGCTCTGATGAAGAAACAAAACTCTGTTGCTCCATTGTGTGATATTATCTCAAAAATATAGTTCTTATCTTGAATCAATCTTTTAGGTGGCATAAAGTAATGCTCTTATAAATAATGAAACAGAAAAATGTTGAGCATATTAAACTCAAAGATAAGGAAATATTTCTTGTTGGGGCTGCTCATGTGTCAAAGGAGAGTGTAAAACTTGTGAGTGAAATTATAAACAAAGAAAAGCCAGATACTGTTGGTGTTGAGCTTTGTGAAAACCGTTACAATGCACTGACCAGCAAGAAGAAATGGGAGGATATGGAAATAACAAAAATAATCAGGGAAGGAAAAACTTACCTGTTTCTTGCAAATCTTATGTTATCAATTTTCCAGAAACGAATTGGTCAGAGTTTAAAAGTAAAACCCGGCGCGGAGATGATTCAGGCAATTAAATCAGGAAAAGAACTCTCTGCAAAAATAGTGCTTCTTGACCGGGATATTCAGGTAACACTGAAACGTGCATGGAAAAAGATGAAATTTAGGGAAAAGTGCAAATTAATGTTGGGTCTAATACCCGGGCTACTCCAACCCGAAAAGATAAACGAAGAAATATTAGAACAACTTAAAGAGAAAGATATGATGACCCAAATGATGGAAGAACTTGGGAGAGAGGTACCATCTGCAAAGAAAGTTCTTATAGATGAAAGAGATATTTACATTGCAAACAAAATACTTGAAGCACCAGGCAAAAAAATAGTTGCTGTAGTTGGTGCTGGCCATGTTGAAGGAATAAAAAAACACCTGAAGAAACACTCATCCGAAGGGACGGTGCATCGTTTTCAAAGAAAACGAATGAAAGAAAATATAGAGCTTCTTGAAAAAATATCTAAAGGGTCGCAGCGGATAAAATATGTTGGTTATTCAATACCTCTTATATTTATTGGTATAATTGTCTATGGATTTATCCACCACACTTCAGTTGAACTCACTCTAACTATGCTTGCTTATTGGTTTTTGATTAATGGGTCATTATCCGCACTTGGTGCATTGCTTGCGCTTGGTCATCCTCTGACAATCATTTCAGGTTTCCTTGCAGCGCCCTTCACATCACTTAATCCTACAATCGGCGCAGGAATTGTTGCCGGACTGGTTGAAGCCAAAATAAGAGAACCAAAAGTAAAGGATTTTCAGGATTTGAGCCAGATAATAACCTTAAAAGGATTTTACAAAAACAGGGTTTCAAGAATACTCCTGGTTGCGGCTTTTGCAAATATTGGGAGTATTATTGGGACAATCGCAGCACTGCCCTATCTAATAAGCCTTATCTAATTCTGTTTCATTCCTTAACTTCAGGCAATTCATACTCCCTCAAAAGTTCAATAATTTTCTGCAAAAATTCAAGGAAAGACTTGGTTTCTTCAACAATATAATTATCAATTTTATCATATTCTTTGTTTTCGTACCATTTTTTTATTGCCTCTCCATTGTGGGGCTTACTTGTAATTTTGTCTAATCCAGAACCCTTGAATTTTCCTCTGTTTATCAGGACGCCAACAGGTCGCAGGTCAATGTGCGGACGTTGACCCTCTCCCCTCACTAAAGTCGGGAGATTCTTGTTCCCCAGTTGTTTCTATTCCAACTGAACAGCAA
>JAGXOI010000020.1 GCA_023659975.1 Candidatus Aenigmarchaeota archaeon LH_S4 | reverse complement strand
TATAGACCAATTCTAACCTAGCTTGTTTACCTTTCCATTTCAGGTTTCCTTTATACTTTAGAACTAATTGTTTAATTCCATATTGTTTCCTAATTTTCTTTGAAATTGGTATTCTTAATTTACCTTTCAGGGAATAACAATCATTCCTGATAATAATCCTGAATACCTTTTTACCTGTATCTCGGTTTTTCCAATAACCAGGAGGACCAATAACTTCAGAAGATAGTTTATGCTGGGATTTTAGTTTACATAACTTAAAGAAACCTCTCCATGACTCACCATTCTTCCTGTATATCTGCTGTGAAAAAGAACTTCCAAGTTGATTAGAGAAGTCTTTATAGAAACTTAATTGTCAATCTATCGGGTAATCATTGAACAAACATTGCCTCCTGTTATAACTAATTTTATTCCATAGAGTTGCAGATAAAGAACCAAGTTGATTCAGGATTTCGTTTTGTTGTTTTGTTGGGTCTAAACAGAAAGTATTTGTTCTTCTCATTTTTCAAGCAACTTTCTTATTACACTTGAATAAGTGTCTCCCATTTCCTTCATTTTTATTAGTTTATTTACTACATCTACATCTAATTCCACCTTTGTTTTGTTTCCTTTATACATATTATATATTTAGATAGAAAGTATTTAAGGAACAAATCCTAGAGTATGAGGCTAATACTCTTAATATATTGCACTTTAGAAAAATTTTACTTTAAACCCGATTCATCTACCCTCAATAAAATCGGTAGCTTTCTTGGGGGTTATTCTGTAATAATGCAAATTCCTGCTTGACAATTTTACACCTAAATATTTATCAAATTTTGCTATAAGAAATTCCCACTCAAAATTTAGATAATAACCAACAGGAATAAAATCCCAGACACTTATATCCTTACGAAAAAATTTATTGTAAAATTTTGAAACTATCTGCTCCTCTGAAGATTCCCATTCTTTCAGAATAACCAATTCACCTTCAGGTTTCCCGGTCTCCCCATTAATCCTCTGAAACTGGATTGTTATTATTTTGGCTGTGTCAGGATTTGGTGTTGGATAGGTTTCAATATCAAAATAGTATTTTGCCATAATATTACAATAATTTAGCGAGTATGAGATTCGTTTTAGATTAATCCTTTTAGATCATTAATTTATGCGCCGATAGTCTAATGGCAGGACATTGGCCTTCCAACGAGCCTTTTATTGGTTAAATTGGATAAAAAGGCTCGAGCCAAAAAGTAAATTGGATAAAAGGCAACCCTTTTCTTAGGAAAAGGTTGTTCTATCAAAGATAGAACCTCTGTTTTTTCTCTGAAAAAACAAGAACTGCACCCCAAACAGGGAGATTGGCTAACACAACCCTTTTATTGGTTAAATTGGATAAAAAGGCTCGAGCCAAAAAGTAAATTGGTTAACAAGGCAACCCTTTAGAAAAATTTGGGTCAATATGGCCTTTTTGATGAAATACCCGACAAAAGGCTTAAGGAATAGAAGAAAGCCAACAATCCGGGTTCAAAGCAACCCTTTTCTTAGGAAAAGGTTGTTCTCTGAAAAAACAAGAACTGCACCCCAAAATTGGTGCAAACTGAAAATCCCGGTCGGCGCAGATTTTTATAATTTATCAACAAGAGGCTTTAATTCCTTAATTTTTCCACTGAAATCAAATTCTTTTGCATTTTCCCATTTAATATTTTTTACCTCTAAAAAATCAAAAACCTGTTTTGAAAATTTTGGAACAATTGGATAAAGTAAAATTGCCAGATTTTTTACTAAATTAGCAGAAATAAACGAAATTTTCTTCTTTTCTTCTTCTTCCTTTTTCCAGGGCTCATTGTTGTTAAAGTAAGCATTTGAAATTTTTCCATAGTGAATTATATTTTTTAGGGCTTCCTGAAATCTGCACTCTTCAAAATTCTTTGTTATTTCCCTATAAATTTTTTTTGTTTCTTCCAGAATTTTATCTTCCACAAAATCAATTTTTGGAACTTCTTTGTAGTTTGAATAACAGAATGAAAGAACCCTATGGACAAAATTTCCTATTATGTCTGCAAATTCATTATTTATTGTTTCCTTGAGAATTTCCATTGAAAATACAGAATCATTTTGCTCAGGATATAAAGAAATTAAAACAAATCTCCAGTAATCAGCAGGATATTTTTTGAGTGCTTCTTCTGTTGTAAGACCTTTTCCTCTACTTTTTGAAAATTTTATTCCTTCTGTTCTGAGCCATCCACAGGAAACTAATCTATCAACCACTTTCCAGTTTTCCCTACAACCTTTTAGCATTGCGGGAAAAATTATTGAATGAAAAATTGTATTATCCTTTGCCATAAACTGAACAAGTTCTGTATCCTTGTTTTTCCACCAGTCTTCAAACTCTTTTTCATCCCCGCAATACTCCTTTGTAAAAGATAAATAACCAATCGGAGCATCAAACCACACATAGAAAACTTTGTTTTCATAATCTTTTCTTGGAACTTTAAATCCCCAAGTTGCATCCCTTGTAATTGCTCTTGGCTTTAATCCCTGCTTAAGAAATCCAACTGTTTCTGTTTTTGCAAGTTTGCTCCATCTACTGCTTTTTTCAACAAAATCAAGTAATTCTTTTTCAAATTTTGGAAGGTCTAAGAATAGGTGTGTTATTTTTTTGAATACAATTGGTTTTCCGCAGAGAACACAATGAGGTTTAATTATTTCTTTAATATCTATTAATTTTCCGCAGTCATCGCACTGGTCTCCCCTTGCCAGACCCCCACAAAAAGGACAGATTCCCTCTATTAACCTGTCTGATAAAAATCTTTTGCAATTATCACAGTAAGCACTTTCAACCTCTTTCTCCTTAATATACCCATTCTTGTCAAGTTTACCAAAAATATAAGAAGTTAATTCACGGTTTGTCTCACTGTCAGTAATTCCATAATAATCAAAACTCAAATTGAATTTCCTGAAAATTTCTTTTACTTTCCTGTGATTTTCATAAACCAGTTTTTCTGGTGTTGTTCCTTCTTTCTTCGCAGTAATTTCAAACATTGTCCCGTGCGAATCAGAACCGCAAATAAACAAAACATTTTCCCCTCTTAATCTGCAAAATCTTGAATAAACATCTGCTTGAAGCACAGAGCCAATTATATTTCCAAGATGGGGGATTCCATGAATATAGGGCAGAGCAGAAGTTATTAGTTTTCTCTTCATAAATAAGGTTTTTATTTAAGCCTAAGTCACTTAGGTTTTTGGCTCGAGCCTTTTGTCAATTACTTCATAAAAAAGGCTCGGTTAAGCGAAGATTATGAAGCTGGTTTTGGCTCGAGCCTTTTGTCAATTACTTCATAAAAAAGGCTCGCATCCTAAACAAGGAAATTAGTAATAATCTTTTTAAAAAATCTTAATTATGTTCGAAGTAGAAAAACTTACCCAGAAAATTGAGCCTCCGAAAGATTTTAAGAAAACAGATATAACTTACGACTTGATTAAACCATTTGCAAAAGCACATATTTTTTACAGTAAAGGAGAAATTATATATGAATTAATAGAACCAGAACTAAGTAAAAAGGATAAACAGATATTTGAGAAGATATATCAGGGTTTACTACAATTGATTGACCTCTCTCCAATGCAGATTGAAAACCAGAAAAAATTAATTTCCTATCTTGAGAATAAAATCAAATTTTTACTGAAGGAATATGGATATAAAATTTCAGATAAACAGTATAATAAAATAATGTATTTTATTTACAGGGATTTTGTTGGTTTAAATGAAATTGAAGGTTTGATGCATGATGATTATATTGAGGATATAAACTGTAATGGAATAAAAACAGAGATTTATATCAAACACAGGTTGTTTGAGAATATAAAAACAAATGTAGTGTATAAAGAAGAAGAAAAACTGAAAAACTTTATAATAAAACTTGCACAGAGATGCAATAAGTATGTTACCTATTCAAATCCTTTTTTGGAAGGAAGTCTGAAAGATGGCTCAAGAGTTGAAGGAACAATTTCAAGGGAAGTCAGCCCCAGAGGCCCAAATTTTTCAATAAGAAAATTCAGGAGAATTCCTTTCTCACCAACAGAGTTAATATCTCTGAAAACAATATCCGCTAGTGCTATGGCTTATATTTGGTACTTAATGGAAAAGCAGGTAAATATTTTAATAATTGGAGGTGCAGGAGCAGGTAAAACAACTACCTTGAATTCTATTTCAACTTTCATACCGCCAAAAGCAAAAATTGTTTCTATTGAAGGTATTAGAGAAATTAGGCTTTACCATGATAACTGGATTGCAACAGTTAGTAGAGAATCTGTCGGAGGTTTAAAGATAGGAGAAGTTAATTTGAATAAACTACTGAGAGAAAGTTTTAGGGAAAATCCTGATTATGTAATTGTTGGGGAAGTGAGAGGGAAAGAAACCTATGTAATGTTTCAGGGAATGGCAAGTGGGCATCCAACTCTATCTACTTTCCATTCTGAAGATGTGCCCTCGGTTGTATCCAGATTAAAGACACCTCCTATTAATTTACCCACAAGTTTGATAGAACTCTTGGATGTTATAATCACAGTTGTAAAAATTGAGAAAAAGGATAGATTTTTCAGAAAAATCAAAAAAATTGAGGAATCTTTGAATATAGATAAAAAAACAGAAATTGTTAGTACTAATCAAATATTAAGTTTTGATTATGCAAAAAATAAATTCATTTACAATCAAAAAAGTAAGCTCCTTGAAAAAATATCTATAAATCAAGGTATAAAAATGGAAGATATACAAAAAGAAATAAAAAAGAGGGAAAAATTTTTACTTCGTCTGGTAAAAAAGAAAGTTTTTGAAATGCATCTGGTTCAGAAGGAAATAGAAAAATATTCTTCAGGATTATGATAAGGGATAAATTAAAAGGCAGGGTTGAATTTAATATGGTTGTAATCATCGTGGCTTCGTTAGTTGTTTTTGTGGTTGCTCTTGGACTCTTTCTTGGAATCTGGGATATTACTATTCCTACTATACAGGGCCAAGGAGATATTCAGTCTGAATGTTCAAAATGGCAGGTAGATGATTGTAGTGAAAGTTGGGATGCAACAGAGAATGGAGAACTAAAATATCCAATATTAAACCAGACTTATGGAACAGATGTAGAATCAGCAAAAGAATTTTGTAATTGTCCTGATTGAAAATTAGAAAGTTAACTAACTCTAAACTCCTTCTAAATACAATTTAATTTTCTTGTATTTTCCTAATATTCTAACTCAGTTAGAAACTTATTTATCAACAAAATTCTCCTCCGCCAGGTACTTCCTTAATATAATCCCTTCATGCCCAACTTCTGGATTCATGCTGTAGGTAGGTTTGTTTTTGTGGAGTGTGTAAACTCCTAAATCACCTTTCCTTCTTTGCTCCTGTATTTCTTTGAAAAGTTCATCATCTTTAGTAAAAACAGAAAGCTCTAAAATCTTACCTTTCGTTGATTGCTTGGCAGTTCTATTTATTTTTCTGAATGCCTCATCTTTGTTTTCAATAGGTTCAATACAATAGATTGGCCAGTGAGGTTCCATCGCAAGAGAATTATTGAAATGACCTTTAAGTATTGTTGGCTGATTAATCTTTCCTCCTTCCACAACTTCTGAAGTGGTGGATTTTGCAGCCCTCATGAATGGATCAACAAGCTTATCCCAATATTCTTGTGAAACTTTTGCAATGTCTGTTTCCTTATCTGTTACATCCCCTACTTTTTGTTTATTTATTTTGTTATTTAATTTGTCTATATATTCATCTGCAATTCTTTCATCAACAAAAATTCCTGTAGGTGCTTTACAAAGTTTTGGGTACTTGAAAGATTCTATTGTTCCATCAGTAGCTTTTTCTAGGTCAGCATTTTCGTCTACAATTATTGCACCCCCATGAGAAACAAAGTTAATCATATTTTTTGGCAAAGGCAATTTTGTTGAATCTGCATCATCCAAAAGATTGCGATAAGCAATCTTCTTTGGTGTTGCAGGGTCCCCCATTAAAATAAAGTAACCATCATCTTGCTCACAAAGTTTATACAATTGCGAACCAAAATCTTTTTTGTTATCTGTACGAGAATAAGTAACAAACTGTACAGGCAAACCAACTTCATAACCTACCTCTCCAATTATATATGCTGAAAAAGGTTCTTGACTATCCCCCTTTTCTGTAACTGAACAATTACCAAAAAGAGATTCTATCATTATATAAGGTTGTACATCAGGTGTTGTCACTGAAGTAGCACCAACCATAGGACCGTTACCAGGTGTTTTTTGCAATAAATTTTCCGCTTGTTTTAAATATTCACCAAAATTTTGTCTAGTATTTTTTACATGTTTAATTGGAAAACCTCCTGCCCTACTGATTAATTCATCATAATTATCTATTTTATTAAGTTCCACACCAGCTTGCTCCAACATATCAACTTTATCTTCTCTACTTAAAGAATTCCAATATTTATGCAAATTCCTTGCTCCTCCTATAGCTTTTGAAATCTTTTTTAGGTCAGGAAAGTAAGCAATTTTCTCACCAGTAAAATAATCTTTTGCATCAAGATATCCATCAGAATCCTTGTCTTCAGGAAAAATCTTCAGGTTTTCTCCTCTATAAGAAACAAAATTAGGAAATTCCATTTTTAGACCTCTGAAACACAAGTATATACTTGAGATGGAATCTTTACTTTATAACTTCCATCTTTTTCTTTATAAAACCATTCTTTTCTGCAAATATCTTCTATTTTTCTGTTTTTTAAATCAACTTTTCCATAATCACCGGGATCAAACTTTATGATTGGCATTGCTTCTTTGCCTAAAGCTGTAATTCCATACCTACTCCATCCTTGCGGAGCAGCATCTTTATCTTCTATTGGTGTTACAACCCAAAGTCCAGGTGGTATTTCAACTTCTGAAAAGAATTCAATCCCATCATTCCTTTCTTTATTAATTGGTTTCCCACAATATGCTACTGTCTGTGTCATTCCATAACCATTAATTATCTCTTTGACACCAATATCTTCATATAATTCTTCAACTAACCCTTTACTAATAGGGGCTCCTCCTGTAAAAATTTTTTTGTTTTCCAAATAAGTAGGTAATATCTCTGTCCCTTTTTCTTGGTCTGTTTTCAAAAGAACATCCAAAGCTCCAGCTGCTCCTTTTGGGCCATGGGGAGCTGCAACTAAGGCATCTGGATTTACTTCCCTTATTTGGGTTAATATTTGTTCTGTTGATATATTTCTAAAATGTTTCCAAATTGGAATTCCCCCTATTTTTTTTAGAGAATCAGAATAAGTAGGACCATAACAATGTGGATCTGGTGGAGTAAGAAGTAATTGTTTATCTCCTTCTTTTACATTCATATAGTTTTTGAGAGCTTCACTAACAACTAGACATGCTGTTTCATAATCTGTACTAGAATAAGGAATATATGTAGGTTTCCCTGTAGAGCCACCACTTTGAAAAATTTTTGCTGGTCTCTTCTTTGGAATCCACCAACCATAAGGATACAACTCTTCTTTTCTTATATCATCATTTGTTAAGGTAGGTAAATATTCCAAGTCTTCACTTGTATTTATATTTTCTTTAATCCACTTCGCTAACTTATCAGAATCACTAATTCTTAGTTCCTTTTTGTATTTAGCCAAATATGGGTCTGAGTTTTCAACTGAATACAGAACATTATCCTGAATTAATAAATCCTCTACTTCCTTAGCTTCTTTATTATCAATATTGGTGATAGCATTTATATATTCTCCTGCTCTTTTTGAGGAACTAATTAAGTCATGATATTCATCTTTATCTATAGGTATATTTTCTCCATATTTTTCAATTAAAATATAGTCTAACAAATTAGGTGGCCTATTTAATTCTTCTTTTATTTCCTCCAAACTACTTATTCCTTTTTTCATATTCTACCTATCATTCTACCTGTAATTTATCAAAAATAACAAGGTTTGTTGAAGTAATATTATTGTATCTAGAAGGTTGATCTCTTTTTGCTCCTATCTCACCCAATGTACAAAAACCAAATAACAATGAATTAGGTGAGAGAATCTTTTTTGTATTTGATATTTCTTCTTCTACTTTTTCTCTAAGTAGAAGTTTTCTAACAGCACAGTTAAAATTCAAAGCTACAACAATATTTTTATCTTCGTATCCTCTATATGCCTCTTCAATAGCAGCTTTTGTAGCTCCTATAGTTTTTTTCTCGTCATATCTACCTATAACAAAAGAGGTATTTGATATATATCTCTCTGGTCCAAATAATTTAGTTTCTGAAGATTTTGGTGTCAGTGGTACAATAGATTTTGGATATATGTATCCTAATGAATCTAAAATACAAATAGGTTTTGTTGTAGTATATTGAAATGAATTTTTGATGAATTCTTTTTTATTAATTCCTACTAATCTGCAATATTCATCTACAGCAGGTTTTCTATTTATTTCTTCTATAATTCTTCCGTTTCCAGAAACTTTTGTTATTATCCCCAGTTTATCTGTTGGAACATAACCGTGATCCAAACCATAAGAGAAATATAACTCTGATACAACAAAAGCAACCACAGCTCCGCCTTTATAAAAATTTCCGTTTGCAAAAACATAATTTTCTCCTTTATGGTTTATGAATTTGTCAAAATCACTTGCAGCAGAGCCGCCTAAAATAGGAAGATATATCCCCAAACTATTTTTAATTCCATCTAAAAATTCTGGTTCTAATCCAGACATAGGAAGTTTGTTTTTAAAATAGGTCCCTCCAGGAAAAGTCAAAACAAAATAAGGAGGATTTTTGACAATCTCAGCAAAACCTTTTTTTGTTCCTCTCATGAATTGGGCTGTTGCAAACTTAGATCTCTCAGCGGGGCAGTTTTTAATTGCTTCTAATGTTGCCTTTTTTCCTTCTTCAACTGGATTTTTTTTGTAATCTTCTGATAATCCAACTCCAAAGTGCATGTATTTTGAATTAATACACAAGACTTCAACAGTACCTTCAGAATAACCTAAAACTGAGTTAATCTCCCTGTCTGTTGTGCATCCAATCCAGTTTTTTCCTAAAATTTTGTTTATTCCCTTGACAATTTCTTTTATTTGTGGGTTATATTTAGAGGAAACAAAAACCAAGGAAAATGAGGGGGTTGCTCCTTTTGAACTTTGCATCACTGCCTGTTTTGATGCAGAAATTGCAGCCTGGTACCCTTCCTGCAAATCAGAAATACCGATACCAACAGAGATGTTTTTTCCTTTATAACCAGATTCCATTTTGTGTAATTCCGAATACTTCTTCAAATAGTAAACTTTTGCCAAACCTACTTTTTTTAGTTCAACCTCTCCCTTATCTTGTAATTTTTTAATAACAGTTGCTACAGTATTTCTGTGCAATTTTGATTTTTCAGCAATTTCTGAGATAGAAAGACCTGTAGGGCTTTTTTCCAAAGTTTCCAAAACTTTTTTATCAGTCATGCTTAATTTGTGCAATAATGCACTATAACTATATTAGTAAATAAAGTATTTATAGTTTTTTGAAAATTTCGACAATTGCCTTATTTTTAAGATTCTAACAAAACAAAAAATTAAACACTCAGAATTCTGAGTCCTTTCTTTCCAATCTCAATTGGATGCATATCTTCGAAGTGATTTGTTCTTCTCATTTTCCGAATAAATAAACTTCTACCTGCCTCTGTTCCAATTGGTGTAAATTTCAAAACAATAATGCCATCTGCTAAAAATTCTTCAACTCCTAATCTCGAGAAACCCTCTCCAACTATCTCTGAAGTTAATAAAACAGTTACTCCTCTCTCTTTTAAGGACTTAATCAACTCTCTCATTTTATTTCTCATACTAGATTTGTCTTCAATGAAGAGAGATAGCAAGGAAACTGAGTCAATAACAACTCTCTTCGCTTTTAACTCGTCAATCTCAAAAAATTCTAAATTGGTATCTTCAAACACATTTTTTTCAATTATTTTAAACTTTCCTTCTTTTTCATATTTTTCAAAATCCCAACCAAAAACCAAAGCATCTTTTTTTATTTCTTCCGCACTTTCTTCCAGAGTTATGTAAACTCCAGATTCATCATTTTTTAATCCTTCCCAAAGATATTGTAGACAGAAAATTGTTTTTCCTGTTCCTGTTTCACCACTAACTAAAACCGAAGAACCTTTTACAAAACCTCCCTGAGTTAGTTTATCCAATCCGAAAATACCTGTTTTTACCCTCTCTACTTTATAGCTATTTTGATGTGTTTTATGTTTACTTGACTTCTCTGTTTTTTTCCTAGCGGCAATTTTTTTTCCTTCCTCTTTTACTTTAGCCACCATATATTTATTTATTTATATATATTAAAAACACTACTCTTGAGCAAATTATTTAGTTATCTAAACTTATATTATGAAAGTTGATTGTATTGGTTTGAGGAAAATCTTTAATTCAAGAGGAGAAGAGACAACCGAAACAACAATCTTCTCTGGAGATAAAATTGGTGTAGGAAGTGCTCCTTCAGGAGCAAGTACAGGGTCTAAGGAAGCAAAATTATTGAGTTTGGATGAAGGAATTAAAAACTTTAATAAAATAAAAAACAAGTTTGTTGGAGAATTTTCTCAGGAGGAATTTGATTTGTTGTTGATGAATAATCTAAAAAATATCGGCTCAAATTTAACAACCGCTTTATCCTTTGCTTTTTTTAATTTGACTAAAGAAGATTATTTAAAGAAAGTTTCAGGAGAATTTCCAATTCCTCTAGGGAATGTTATAGGAGGGGGAGTTCACCACGGAAAAACAGATATTCAGGAAATTTTATTGTTGCCAAGTAAAGCAAAAAATATTTTCGAGGCAATAGAAACCAATTTTAAAATCTGGAGCAAAATCAGAGAGAAATACAAAAGCGAGTATCTTGGAGTAAATGATGAAGGAGCCTTAGTAATGAATTTTGGAAATGAAGAGGCCTTAGAAGAAGTTTCGGAAATTGCAAAAGAATATAATGTGAAACTCGGTATTGATTTGGCAGCCTCAGAACTTTTTAGTAAAGGAAAATATAACTACAAAAACAAAAAACTCAGGAAAGAAGAGCAGATTGATTTAATAGCAAACTGGATAAAAGACTACAAACTTTATTTTGTTGAGGACCCGTTTGAGGAAAATGATTTTTTTGGTTTTAAAGAACTTACAAAGAAATTCAAAAATAAGTGTCTGATTTGTGGGGATGATCTTTTTGCAACACAGGTTAAAAGACTTAATAGCGAACTTGCAAATTCTGTTATAATAAAACCAAATCAGGTTGGCACAGTTACAGGAGCCCTGAATTGTATTGAAAAGGCAAAGAAACTGGGTATGGCTCCTGTTTTATCTCATAGGTCAGGAGAGACCTGTGATTCAACAATTTCTTATTTAAGTTTGCTCACCAAAATTGCAAAATTTGGAATATCACAGATTAGAATTGCAAAACTTAATGAGTTTATCAGGTTATGGGAATTAGTAGATATTATGGGTAAAAAACCAAGAATAGGGAGATTGTAATCTACTCCATAACTAAAGTCAGGAGCTTTCCATAAGTTGGATATAGCTACACTGTAGACTTTGTTAATCCAACATCATTTGGACGCAACAACCCGATTACTGGGATTGGCTTCCTGGAA
>JAGXOI010000001.1 GCA_023659975.1 Candidatus Aenigmarchaeota archaeon LH_S4 | reverse complement strand
GTAAAGTTTAGAATTTTTAAATATCCTTTAATTATTGTATTTAACAAATCTTTCTATAGGTTAATTCTTTTCTATTTAAAACCAAAGTCTTTCTTACAAGTCCCATATATATATTTAGAAAGAAAACTATTTAAGGCAATTCCTCTATACGATTGAAATCGGTAGTTTCCTTGCCTTCTGGTTAATTATGAAAAAACAAAAAACAATCCTGAAAAACATGGTTTGGTTACTGAAGAAATTTTAAAAGATAAGGTTGAATCAAATATAATTGAAATAATAAAATCTCACAACTTTGAGAATTTGAATATTACCCCTGACAAAAAAGAAAGTTATGGTTTGATTGCAAGTGATGCCCTCTCGGGTTTGATAATCTCAACTGCTCTGGTAATGCCATCAAAAAAGTTAAGTGAAGTAAAAGTGAAAAGTATAAAAAAGAAATTTAGGCAAAAAGACTTTGCAAGGAATGTTTCAAGAGAGAAGATTATGTTCTGTGAAAAACTGGGAATAGATGAAGATAAGTTTTTTGAGATTGGTATAAAAGGATTGCAATCTATTTCCAAAGAACTTGGGTTATAATGGTAATAAAAACCAACTGGTATGTTTTGACAGGAGGTCCCTGCTCAGGAAAGTCCAAGACTCTGGAATATTTAAGTAGTCTGGGCTACTTTACTTTTCCTGAACTTGCGAGAGTCTTAGTAGATCTAGAAATCGCAAAAGGCAGAAAAATTGAAGAAATCAGAAAAGATGAATTAAACTTTCAGAAAAAATTGCTTAAAATGAAAATTAAGCTTGAAAATAAATTAGACCCAAAACAAATAATATTTTTTGACAGGGGTATTCCTGATTCTATTGCATATTTAAAGAAAGAAAATCTGAATGTGGATAAAGTTATCAAAGGATCCAAAAAGAGAAAATACAAAAAGGTATTTTTCATGGAGCAATATCAATTTAAGGGAGATTATGCAAGAATAGAAGATAAAAAAACCGCAGAAATAATAAGCAAACTGATATTTGAAACTTATACAAATTTAGGGTATAAATTAGTTAGAGTTCCTGTTATGAGGACAATAGAAGAAAAGGGTAAGTTTATTTTGGATAGATTATGAAAGGGGATTTGTGTGGGTGGTGGATTGGATAAAACTAAACTACAAAAATAAAGAGTAAAATAATTTAAGTATTTTTATGGCCGGGATAGTGTAGTTAAGCTTCTGGCTCTATAAGGTTAGCATAGGGGACTGTGGAGAGCCTATTTAGTCATGTTCATGGAAATCCCTTAGGGTGGGTAAATCTTTTTATATAATAAAAAGGTTAGTATAATCGAGTCCCACTTCCGGCCCTAAAATTCCAAAATAAACCTATTAAATTGTTTTAGTGACGATTATTTTATTATAAATTTCTAAATCTCTCCAAAACTTTATCTCTTCCAATTGCATCAATTAAGATTGCTAATCTTGGTCCATGATTTTTTCCAATTAAAACCCGATAAGAAATTTCAAAAACTCCTTTTCCATAATTTTTTGCTAATTCAAAAATCTGTTTTTGCAATTCTTCTGTTGAACTTTCTTTTTTTACAATTTCTGAGAGTTTGTTTATAATTTCTTTTTGTTCCTCTGTCAAATAAATTTTCTCTGTGCTTAATTTTATTTTTATTTCTTCAGGTGCATAATTTTCTATCCAGTATTTTACCCTATCCGCTCTCTCTAAGGCCAAGTCTAAATCCAATTTATCTACTTTAACTCCTCTGGATAATAGCAAGTTTTTTAAATATTCTCTAAGTTTTTCTTTGGATATAAACTGCACAAGAAAAGTTAGTTCAGAAAAAGAAATTCTTTTCGGACAGGTTTTATAATCTTCTAGTTTACTTAACTCATATTTCCTTTTAAGTTCTTCATCTCCCTCTTCCTTACCAAAATAAATTTTCTCACATCTATCAAAATCATTGTATACCTTATATATATCAAAATCAAAGGGAATGAAAATAGTTTTATTCAGTCTCTGTGTATATAGAAATCTAATAATCGATGGCTTAAAAATTTTTAATAATTGTGAGATTGTTACAATATTTCCTTTTGATGAAGACATTTTTTCTTTTTGTCCCTTTAAATGAATAAATTCATACATCGGTCCTAGAGGAGGCTCATAACCAAAAACTTCTTTTGATATTAAAATTGCAGTATCCCAACTCCCACCAGCGGATTTATGCTCCTTTCCTGAACTCTCAAAATCAACTCCAAAAAACTTCCACCTGGAAGGCCAGTCAACCCTCCATTTAAGATTAACTGCATCTGTTGTTTTTCTAAAATCAATTTCATTCTCAAATCCGCATTTACATTTGTAAGATAACTTATAATCACCTAAATATTTTATTTTTGTACTATCCTTACCACATTTTTCACAATACAAATTTATAGGCAACCAATCTTTAGGCAAAGGCTCTTTTCTGAATTTATTTAAAATTTCCTTGATTTTTTCTGTTTTTTCAAGAGAGGTTTTTATGTTTTCAACAAAAGTTCCGTTTTTATATAACTCTGTTGCTGAAATATATTCCACTTCAATTCCTATCTTTTTTATTTCTTCTTCCAGTTTTGACTCAAAATGTTCTGCATAACTTTTGTGACAGTTCCATGGGTCAGGAAGCGAAGACAGGGGCATTCCAATATAATCCTTAAACTTCTCTGAAATCCCCTTAGGAACTTTTCTGAACCTGTCAAAATCATCCCAGATATAAATAAACTTAGCTTTCTTTCCCAACTTTAAAATTCCCTGATAAACAAAATACTGTGTTAAAATTTCCCTGACATTTCCAATATGAACAACACCTGAAGGAGTGATCCCACTTTCGACAACATACTCTTCCTTAGGTCTTTTTTCAACAACCTGTTTCGAAAAAATATCAGCCCAGTGCATAACTATTATTTTTAGCTCCTTTAATAATCTTCTCAATTACCTCTTTAACATCAAATTTGTTTGTAATATCAATAATTATATCTGCATATTTTTTGTAGAGAACTACTCTATTATTAAAAAGCTGGATTAAATTATTATTTTTTAGGCCAATAATTCCTCTTGTTTTTTGATTTGTAAGCCGGCTTTGTATGTTTTTAAATGAATCATTCAAAAAAATAACAGTAGAATTATTTTTAATAAATTTCATAGCTTCCGAAGAATAGATTACACTCCCTCCAGAAGAAATTATATAATTATCAAGTTTACCTAACTCTAAAACACATTTTTCCTCTATTTTTAAAAGTTCATTATCACCGAAATTGTCTATTATTTGTTGAGGTTTTAAATTAACCTTTTTTTCAATTACCTTATCTGTATCTATAAATTTATAATTCAATTTTCTTGCCAACTTTTTTCCCAGGGTACTTTTTCCAACTCCAGCCATGCCAATTAGAGTTATGTTCATAATTCTAAGTTAAAATATGTTTTTGGGTTAAGTTTTTTAGAAAACAATCTTAAGTTATGGGCCTGTAGCTCAATAAAACTGCAGTTTTGGGCAATTGGATAGAGCACTGGACTTCGGATCCAGGTGTTGGGGGTTCAAGTAAGGCTTTTCTTTTTTAGTTGAGGTTCCTGATTTTGCAGAGCAAAATGGGTGCCGTTTGAAAGACGAGCATTGGAGCAAAGTGACAAAACACTCGTTTTCTTTCAGAAAACGGTGCATCATTTTTGCTATGCAAAAATGAATGAAGTCACTCAAGATAAAAAGAAACAAAATTTGAAAATCCTCCCAGGCTCATTATTATTTTTCAAAAGTATGACTTCTGCCCAATATTTATCTACTGGTTTGTTTATACCTCAAATACTTTTATCCACTCCTTTTTTAATTTCTCATCACCAAAAAAATAAGGATAATTTAGTTTTTCCAATTCTCTCAATAATCTGGTTAATCCTTTAACTTTTACTGTTCCAAGAAGAGATTTTATCTCCCCCTCTTTTCCGATTTTTTTGAAGATTAGATAAAAGGAATAAAATTCTAAATATTCTTCTTTTGAAAGTTTTTTGTGTTTATAAATCTTCCTCGAAATTTTTTCAAGGAAAAATTTGTGCATATCTTTTTCAAAACCATATTTCACTGCTTTGTAATCTGCAAAAAAATTCTGCACAAATTCAGTAAGTTTAGACAATTCCAGTTTTTCTTTAATTTCTCCATTCAATCCTTCTTTTTCATTTATCAAAAGAAAGACAAATCTTGCAAAAAAACCATGAAACAAAAACCTGTTTTCAAGAAACTTGCTCTCAGGGTTTATTAGAATTTCCAAATCTTTGTCTTCCTTTCCACCCAGGAAATCTGTTTTATAAGTCATGCTTATTTTTATATTATCAAATCTTAGAGGATAATCAATTTTTAAAATCAGGTTTTTCACTTCCTCCTTTACTTTATCATTTTCTATATCCAATATTAGTTTTGGCATAATTAGACCTTTATTTGTTGTTAAAAGAAGCCAAAAAATACAAATTCTAAATAATTCCTAATTTAACTCCAATATCCCCAGCAGAGAATTCTGGTTTGAGTTTGATTATTACTCTTTTCTTGTTATTAAATTTACAATAGTTATGAATAATCTGAAAAATCAACAATATGGTTGAAAAATCAACCAAAGGTTTAAGTGAAAAAGAAATAAGAATAATAATATGTTTTATGCCTTTTTTAGACAGCTATACAACCAAAGAGATAGAGGAAAAATCCAAATATTCACATGAAAGAGTTTATACAATTCTGATGAGTTTGGTTAATAAAAATTATCTGGTAAAAAGAAAAACAGGAAAAACTTATTTGTTTTCAGTAAATAAAAACAAAGATATTTTGTTACCTTACGTTCACTTCCATATTAAAAGGAGAGAAAAATTTTTAGAACTTAAACCCGTATTTCTAAAAAATATGCTAAGTGAGTTTATTAAAAAGATTCATAATGATAACTTAATTTCAGTAGTTTTGTTTGGAAGTTATGCAAAAGGTAAAGAAAGAAAAAGTAGTGATATTGACATTCTATGTGTGGCAAGAAGGAAATATAATATTGAAAAAGTAGCATTGTCTTTGGAATATAAATATAATAAGAAAGTAACTCCCATTGTTATTTTATCAAAAGATTTTGAAAATATGAAAAAAGATAATCCTGCTTTTTATAAAGACTTAATTGAGTCTGGAATAATTTTGTATGGTATAGAATCTTTTTATAGACTATGGAAAAATTAGAATTTTATATTCATAAAGGAATTTTAGTAAAAATGCCAGGAATAGAAAATTTAGTCTCCAACTTCTTGAAGAAAGCGAGAACCAATTTAATCACAATGAGTATTCTGTTGGAAACAAAAAGAAAAGAAGTTAAAGATTTATTAAATATCCCTAGGGATTATTCCCCTAACGAATGGGTTATAAATACAGCTTACTATTCTATGTACCTGGCTGCCTTGGCAGCATTAGCTAAAATAGGTTACAAAAGCAAAAACCACACAGCGACAATTTATGCTTTAGAAACTTTCTTTGTTAAAAAAGGTTTATTAGAAAAAGAAATTTTAGAATTGCTGGAAAAAGTTAAAATAGAAAGCAAATATGTTGAGATGATTAGAACTGCCAGAGATAAAAGGGAGATTGCCCAATATTCTCCAACAAAGAAAACAGTTGATTTTGCTGCCACTAGCATAAAAGGAGATTCTTATAAATTTGTAAACAGAATTGAAAAATTAATTTATGAAATTGATAGAAAAGAATAATTGATAAATTCTAAATAATTCCTAATTTAACTCCAATATCCCCAGCAGAGAACTTTGGTTTTAATTTAACTATAATTTTCTTTTTTCCCTTTCTGTTTATCAAGACATTTACTTTTTCTACTTTTACTTTAAATTCTTCCTCAAAATTTTTCTTGATTTCTTCTCTGGTTGTCTTCAACTTTTTTAACTGAAAGGTTAATTTGTTTTCATCTTCAACAATTCTGACAGCTTTCTCTGTTGTAACTGGATAATCAATTAGCCCCCAAAAATTTTTTGCTTCACTCATACTTCTAATTTATTTAATAGCTCAACAGCAGATTTTGTGAAAATAGTTAATCTTCCAGGAGAATTTCCTGGAGCAAGTTTTTCAACATCCAAATTTCTAACAAGAGATGTTTCAATCCCTTGAATGTTTCTTGCCGCTTTTTGTAAATTGCATTTCTCTGAAACAACAATTAGAGCAGACTTTTTCTTTTTATATTTTCTCCCCCTCTTTTTTCCCTTTCCTGCTCTTATCTTCTTCTCCTTTGCCCTATTTAACTCTAATTCCAAACCCAACGAATTTAAAACAGAAGCTACATCTTTTGTTTTTTTTAATCCTGTAAATTTATCTTCAACAACAAGAGGGACTTCCTTTAATTTCTCAATTTTGTGTCCTCTCTTCAAGATTAATTCTTTATTTATCGAAGCAGAAAGCGCAGAATAGAGGGCCAGTTTTTTTTCTTTTTTATTCATTGATTTGGTAAAATTTTTGTCTGGTGTTGGAGGGTGTGCTTTTCTTCCTTTCACAACCTGAGGAGCTTCTCTTGCCATAAATAATAATGGTCCTTCACCATGAATTCTCGGCAATCTTGCTATCCCTCTCCCAGCCATTTTGGCGTGCGGATAAACATTACTAGCCCCATGATAGTGAGCACTTGTTCTTAATCCAGCAAGTTTGTTTGCTCCATATTTCTGCCTTCTGTTAGCCTGAGAAGTAAGAACTGCCTTTTTTATTAAATCCTCTCTAAGAGGGAAACTAAACACTTCTCCCAAATTAATTGCTCCTTTTTTTCCCTCAGTTATAGAATAGACTGTTACCATAATTCTCTAATTAAAATTTTAAATTATGTGGGGGTAGCCAAGTGGTCAAGGCTTTTTCTTTCAAGAAAAACTTTTAGGTCAAAAAGAAGAAGTTTACATAAAAAGGCGCAGGGCCTAGGACTCTGTCCGTAAGTCGGTTCGGGAGTTCGAATAAGGCTTTTCTTTTTAAAAAAAGAAAGTCCAACACTTCAAAGAAAACAAGTTTCGGGAATCTCCCCTCCCGCATTTTATCCTTAATTTATTTTAAACAGAGAATTTAATGGTAGAAAAATCTGAAGAGAACAAGATGAGGGAAATTAAAATTGAAAAAGTCATTTTAAACATAGGTGTTGGGGAGCCTGGGGAAAACTTAGAAAACGCAAAAACAATTTTGGAGAGAATAACAGGCAGAAAGCCTGTTTATAGAAAGACAGAAAAAAGGACAACTTTTAGAGTTGCCAAAGGCAGGGATATTGGTGTAATTGTTACAACTAGGCGTGAAGAAGCAAAAAAACTATTGTCAAAACTTATAAAAGCAAAAGAAAATAAATTAAATAAATCTTGTTTCTCAGGAAGAACATTCTCTTTTGGAATTCCAGAATATATTGAGATTCCAGGAGCAGAGTATGACCCTAAAATACAGATTTTTGGTCTTGATATTTGTGTTACCTTGAGAAGGCCTGGGTTTGGAAAAACAAAAATCGGGAAAAAACACCAGATTTCTTCTGAGGACTCAATCCAGTTTATAAAGGATAATTTTGAGGTTAAGATTGCTTAATACTATTATCAATAAAAGATTTTAATTATGCAACTAAAAAGGCAGAAATTTGAAATTAACCTGAATCCAATCCAGAGGGGGGGAATTCTTACAAAAGAGGCAAGAGAAGCTTTGATTGAATTTGGAGATGGTTACTCTGTTTGTGATTTTTGTCCGGGTAGACTTGATCTGATTGAAAAACCCAATATTAAAAACTTTATTCATGAGGAATTGCCTGAATTTTTGGGTTGTGATTTAGTGAGAGCAACAAATGGGGCAAGGGAAGCGATGTTTGCTGTTATGAACTCCCTGAAAGCTAGTAGAAAAGAAAAAAAATCAATAGTTCTCCTTGATGGAAATACCCACTATTCAGTTTATATTGCCGCAGAAAGAGCAGGTTTGGATTTGGATGTTGTGGAAAGTTCTGGATATCCTGAATACAAAATTGATGTTAAAAAATTCGGGGAAAAAATAGATTCAAAAAAACCTCTTTTGGTTTTGCTTACCTATCCTGATGGAAATTATGGAAATTTTCCTGATGTAAAAAAATTATCAAAAATCTGCAAAAATAAAGGTGTTCCACTTCTTCTGAACTGTGCTTATTCTATTGGAAGAGCAGAAATTAAATTAAATAATTTGGGTGTGGATTTTGTGGTTGGCTCTGGACAAAAATCAATGGCTGCTTCTGGTCCTATTGGTGTTCTCGGTTTCAACAAAGAATGGGAAAATATAATCCTAAGAAAAAGTAAATATTATCCAAAAAAGGAAGTGGAGATGCTTGGTTGTACTTCAAGGGGAGCATCAATGGTAACCTTAATTGCTTCTTTTCCAAAAGTTAAGGAGAGGATTAAAAACTGGGGAGAAGAGGTTGAAAAAGCAAGACTATTTTCAAAAGAGATGGAAAAACTTGGGTTAAAGCAATTGGGAGAAAAACCTCACAATCATGATTTGCTATTTCTCGAGGCTGAGTTTTTATATGAAATTTCCAGGAAACACAAAAAAAGGGGTTTTTTCCTCTACCACGAACTTAAGAAGAGAGGAATAGGAGGAATAAAACCTGGAGTAACAAAGAATTTCAAGGTTTCAACTTACCAGCTAACAAGAAAAGAAATTAACAAAGTTGTTCAAACTTTCAGAGAGATTATTGAATAGATTTGTTTGAATATTCTATTTTAAATCAAATTATATTATGCCTGGAAAATACACTTATAAAGATGGTGTTTTAAAAGTAGATTGCTTAAACTGTATATACGGCTCTTCAGTAGAGGATTTTCCTGAATGTATGTCGGAGATTATAAACTATTTAATTGCTGTTAAAGATGCCAAATCAATTGTTTTATCAAAAGAGAGAGAGTATGAATACAACTTTGAGCAGACACAGATGCTGCTTGAAATTGCCAAACTTTATGAAAAGATAACAAGGGATCTAAAATTGTTTTCCAAAAAAAATCTGGTTATAGAAAAGTGTGACCGGTGTGTTTCTAAAAGAATGGATTTTTTGCAAAATACAATTCTGGGAAAATTAAAGACTGACCCTGTAGGTGCGTACGTTCTACTAGTAAGAAGAATAAGACACACAAAGGTTTTGGGTGAGAGGACAAAAGGAATCTGCAAGGAATGTTATGAACATTATCTTAACAATTCACTAATTCCCCTAAAAGAGTTATTAGAGGAAACAACATTAATAAAGAAAAGTCTTGGATTTTTGCCCGGATATAAAGTTGGAGACCGGTCAGTTTACAGGCAGTTTTTTATTCCCTCTGTCAGACCAAATTTCACTTACACAAAATATCAGGCAACCCCCCCAGAAAAAGCAGAACTAATTGACAATTATCAAATCCAGGATGCAAAAGTTGAGATTTATAAAATACCAAATGAAATAAGAACTTTGTATCATATTATTCCGCTAGAATTTGGTTTAGAAGAAAAAGAATATGAGCTACTTGACAAGGCAAAGAGATATATGGCAAGGCATAGACCCCTGGAAAGAGAAGAATTTGCTTCAAAAGAAGTGAGAAAAAGTTTTTATAATATTGGTCTTGATATGTTAAGAGATCTTTCAGGTTCATCTAATATCCCAGAAGAAAAACTAAAAATTATTTCAAATATTCTTGTTAGATATACTGCTGGAATCGGGATTCTGGAATTACTTTTGTCTGATGATAATGTTCAGGATGTCTATGTCAACTCACCCCCAAGCTCTGCACCAACTTACCTTTATCATGGGAAATATGGTGAATGTCAGACAAACATAACTCAAACAAAAGAGGATGCAGAATTGTTAGCAACAAGATTGAGGTTAAGTTCGGGAAGACCTTTGGATGAAGCAAACCCTGTTTTGGATACTGAAATTTCTGTTCCTGGTGGGAGGGCGAGAGTTTGTGCAATAATGCAGACTTTATCCCCGGAAGGTCTTGGTTTTGCTTTGAGAAGGCACAGGGAAAAACCTTGGACCTTCCCTCTCTTTATCTCCCAAAAAATGCTAAATCCTCTTGCTGGTGGACTGCTTTGGTTTATAATAGATGGTGGAAGATCTATGTTGGTTGGTGGAACAAGAAGTTCAGGAAAAACAAGTTTATTAGGTGCTCTAATCTCACAAATAATGAAAAATAAAAGGATTATTTCGGTTGAGGATAGTGTCACAGGAGATTCTATAATCCTGATTAAAAGAAACAGGAAAATTGAGAAGACAAAGATTGGTAATTTGATAGATGAGCTAATTAAGAACTATAAACCAGGAATAGAGAATGAAAGAAATATTGTCAGAGCAACAGATATAAAAGATGAAATAGAAATTTGCTCAATTAATAAAGAAGGTAAAATAGAATTTAAAAAAGTGAGTTCTTTTATCAGACACAAGACAAATAAAGACATTTATGAAATTTTAACATCAACTGGTCGGAAGATAAAAGTAACTGGTGACCACTCCCTTTTTTCTATAGGTAACAAAAGAATTTTGGAAGAAATTAGGGTTAGAGACTTAGAAGAAGGTAATTTTATTGTAGTTCCAAGAATATTTAGGGTAAACAACAGAAGGAAAGACTCAGTAAATCTGTTGGAACACTTAGAAAAATTAAAAAATTTCTATCTGAAGGGAAAAGAAATCCAGGGGTTAATAAAAGAGCAGGGGACAGAAATAAAGAAAGTCTCGAGGAAGTTGGGTTACTCTGAAAAACTATGCTCCTATTGGAAAAGAAAAGGTATTTTGCCTGTGAAAGTTTTTGTAAAATTAAACAAAAAAAGTTTTGATTTCAAAAATATCAAAATTAAACCCAGGAGTGGGGGCCAACCCATACCAACAAAAATATCCCTGAATGAAGATTTTTTAACCTTTATTGGACTATGGATAGCAGATGGGTGCTATGATAAGCGGAGTGTTCTAATTTCAGTGGTTGAAGAAGAATTAAGAAGAGTTGTAAGAAGCGTGGCAAAAAAGCTTGATCTTAGGGTTAAGATGCATTCTGATACTTTTACCTCAATAATCTCTTCGGATATACTCAAAATAGTTATGCAGGATGTATTAAATTTAAAGGGTAATGCTTATACCAAAGAAGTCCCTGAATGGATATATAATTTATCTAAAGAGCAGATATCTTTTGTTTTGAGGGGAATATTCTCCGGAGACGGGTGTGTGAGTGAAAAAGAAATTGTAATCCCTCTAACTTCAGAAAAACTATTATATGACTTGCAAACCTTACTTCTGGATTACGATATAATTCTCAGGAAAAGCAATAACCGAAGAAAAGACGGAACATTTAATGCAGATATTTCCAGCTTAAAATCCCAGAAAAATTTTAGGGAGAAAATTGGAATACTTATAGAAAAGAAAAGAAAAAAACTTAAGAAGCTCTGCTCCAAAATATCTACAAATGACTCTGCAGATATAATACCCTTGTCTATAGAACTAAAAAAAGAAATGGCCCGGGTATGTAAAGATTTTAATAAAAATGATTATATAAAGAGGAGAAATAATATTGGAAGAGAATATTTGAAAAAATTAATCCCTAAAATACCAGATAAAAATAAACTATATACTTTTCTAAAACAATTAGCATATTCAGATATTTTTTGGGATAGAGTTGTTAGTGTAAAAAAAGTAAAATCAGAGATATATGTTTATGATTTTTCTGTTCCTGAGAATGAGAATTTTGTGTGTGAAAATATCTTGGCTCATAATACTCTTGAATTACCCTTAAAAAAATTTAGGGAAATTGGATATAATATAACAAGATTAAAATCAAGATCAGTGATTACAATGGTTGAAACTGAACTGCCTGCCGAAGAAGTTTTGAGAGTATCCTTAAGGTTAGGAGATTCTTGTCTGATAATTGGTGAAGTAAGAAGCAAGGAAGCTTTGGCTCTTTATGAGGCAATGAGGATTGGTGCAATGGCTAATGTTGTTGCAGGAACTATACATGGAGAAAGTGCTTATGGTTTATTTGATAGAGTTGTAAATGATTTGGGGGTCCCCCCTACAAGTTTCAAAGCAACAGACCTGATACTTATAAACAATACCTTAAAAAGTGCTGATGGACTACATTCTTTTAGAAGAACAGTTGAATTTACAGAAATTAGGAAACACTGGAAAAAAGATCCTGCAGAAGAAAAAGGTTTTGTTAATTTGCTTGAATATAATGCTAAAAAAGATGAGCTAGAGCCAACCCCAACTCTTTTAGCTGGTGAGAGTGAAATAATAAATTCTATTGCAAAAAATGTTAAAGAATGGAGAGGAGATTGGGATGCTGTCTGGAGTAATATCAAGCTAAGAGCAGATATTCTTGATACAATTGTAAAAACTGCAGTTGAAACAAAGAAACCTAGTATCATGGAAGCAAGTAATGTTATCCTCTCAAATTCTATGTTTCATACTTTCTCTGAAGAAGTTAGAAAAGAATCAGGTGCTTTGGATTCAAAGGAAATTTACAACAGGTGGCTAAATTGGTTTAAAGGATATATCAAAGGAGTGAAGTAAGAAGTTAAGAATTTTTTTGTTTTTAAACTATATAAAAACTTTTTATTATATCTTTCATTCTGAGAGAGGGGGGAAGAGGTTTTCCATAAGAAAAAGTTTCAGGAGAGGTTTCAGGTGATTCACCAGATTCAGGAGGAACCCAATTTTGAGAATAAAAATAAACTCCAATTCCGATAATTATAAAAATTACAATATAATCCCCAAGAAAGCTACCGACTTTAGTGAGGGTAGATGAATTGGGTTGAAAAGGAGGGTATTTAAAGTTTTCTGTATATATTTATGGTGACTATAACAACTATACAATTAAAGAAATCAACCTATAATATGTTAAAGAAATTGGGAAAGAAAGGAGAGACATTTGAGGATATTGTCAGAAAACTACTTGAGAATTATGAAACTACAAAAAACAATTCAAACCAAGATTATTAGACCAACCAATATTAAGAGAGAAAAACTTGAGAGAGAATATTCTAATTTTCAGGGTATCCTAAAAATGCAGGATGTAGATTTTCTTCCATTATACAAAGATATAAAACTCTATTCAGCAACAAAACAACAGGTAGAAAGATTAGCAAAAAGAACAAAACCTAAAAAAGAACAACCTTTGATAATCAGGAAGGATTGTATTAAAGTTAAGAAAACAGATAACAAGCTATCTAAATATTGGGTAAGAGTTCCTGTTTATAATAAATCAATTTGGGTTGCAATCAATTTTTCTAACAAACAACAAGATTTATTGAATTATGAATCATCTGAATCAAAGTTAATCAAAGGTAAAAAAGACTGGTTCTTAAATATAACTGTTCAAAAAGAACAGGAATTAAAAACAAATTATACTGATACCTTATCTATAGATCTTGGAGTAAAAAATATTGCGTCCGTGGTGCAGTATTCCAACAAGAAAACCAAGTTCTATGGGAAGGATATCAGAGAAACAAGAGGACACTACTTCCACTTGAGAGGGAAGTTAGCAAGGAAGAAAATCAGAGGTTTCTACAAAAAAATAAAGAACAATAAAGAAAAAAGAATAACCAAAGATCAAGTACATAAGACAGCAAAGGATATTATAGATTGGGCTAAAAACACAAATTCGGCAATAGTAATTGGTGATTTGAAAGGAATTAGAAAGAATGGAGCAAGAAAGAAGAATAACAAAAACTATAAAGGAAAGAAGTTTAACAGAAAGTTGAACTCTATGCCAAACTATCAACTATCTCAATTTATAGAATACAAAGCGAACTGGGAGGGAATTTCAGTAATCAAAGTAAATGAAGCTTATACTTCTCAACTGTGTTGGAAGTGTGGAAATGAAGGAGTTAGAAAAACTCAAGGTTTATTCTGGTGTCCTGAATGTAAAGAAGAAGAAAATGCAGATAGAAATGGGAGTATAAATATCTGCAAACGAGGTTTAGGCTATATGTCTAAACTAGGGGCTGTTTTGGCACAGCCCGTAACTGAGGCAGAGGACATAAAGAAGTCAGCAAGCTTTTGTGGTTCAGAGTGCGATCTCAGAATCTCCCGATTTTAATCGTGGAGAGTGTCAATACTAAAGCACCAATTGCAATAAATTTATTTTTAACTTCAGGCTTTGGTTTTTTTGTATTTTTTGGTTTATCAGAACTTATAGATTTATAGTCTATAATATAAGGATTAAGTAACTATAAATAATTTTCCACCAAATTTACCACATAATTTATTTTAAATATATCATCCTATAAGTCAAAAACTCTTTAATTATCTCTTTATTCATCACAATTAATCCCCTACAGTCGTCAATGAATTGGAGAACAAAACCCTCCTCATCTGGTCTTTTTTATATTTTACTCTTGCTAACGAGAAAGAATATTTTTCACTGAGTCCAATTTTTGGAATAATTTTATATGTAAAGATTCTAGTTTCCCTGGATCTTAATTTTGGAATTTCCCAAACCAGTTTTTCCTCAGAACCTATTTTCACAATCTTGTTTGGTTTTACTCCCTGAAACTTTTTCTCCAACTTAAAGAGCGGTTGAACAAAATCTTCAACTGTAATACTATTTAACTCCTGCTTAGACTTATTTATTACCTCCAAACAAATTCTTATTTCTTTTTTTTCTTTGATTCCATGAACTTTATTTGTGAAAAACTTTTTTACTTTTATCTCCTTTTTACTTGAAAGATAAAATAAGAAAGAAAAGAAAATCACAGCCAAAGAAAGAATAAGAAGAGCAGAATAATTGTAAGAATAAATTATAGTATATTTTTGATTAGGCAATAAAACAAATTCCCATAGATAATTATACCTGTCTCCTTCATCTATTTTTTCTTTAAAATTTTTAGAATCAAAAAAAGAGTCAGCTAATTTATCAACATAAACAGAGTAAGTCTTCTTCTCTTTTTTTTCTCCTTCATTTTCAAAAACTATTCTAGCACCAGATATAAATAAGTAGTCCCATTCCTCTTTCCTCTCAACAATATTTTTATCTTCAATTACTCCCTCAACAAAGTAAGATTTATTTGCACTATAACTTAACTCTCTATCTTTATAAAAATTTACCGTCGCTAAATAATTTCCAACCTCCAAATCAAAAAATTTAGTAATTTCATTTTCACCTTCTGAAATTTTCTCTTCTATTTTATTCAATAAAGTTCCATCCTTATATATTAAAATTTCTAAATTAAGTTCTTCCTCAGATTCAACAACGAGATTTATTTTTTTTCTATCAAACAAAAACTTATTCACTTTTAATTTTTCAACTTCTCCTGATTTTTCGATTTCACCTGAAACTGTTATCTCCAACTCCTTTGTTATTCTATCCACTCCTGATTCTGCAATAAGAGTTATTTTATGAACTCCATTTTCTACAAATTTATTTGGTATCAAAAATACCTTTACCTCTCTATTTTCTCCAGGCTGAAGAAAAACCTGGGAATAAGAGAACAAAATCCAAGGATGCCAACCAAAAGAATATATTGTATATCTAAGTCCAATAGGATTATCATTTTTTATCTCAAAACTTATTTCCTCAAAACTACCAGCTTCAACACTTATTTTTTCAGTTGCAGATATTATGGAAATTAAACAAAAAAAAGTTATGATAATTACAAATAGATTAAAGTTTTTCCTCATAATTTAATTTTATTTAATATATAAAAGGATAAAATACTTATAAATTACATTTTTACAACTAATTAGGTTATATTTAAATTTTATATATTTACTATTATGAAGAGTCTTTAAAGGCAATGAAGTAATCTAATGAAATAGATTATTAAACTTTGAAATTAAATAAGTTTAGTCTTTCAAAGTAGAATAGAAGGAGTATATAAGTAAGGAGCAAATCCCTGCTATAATTCCGGTTGATCCTGCCGGAGGTCACTGCTATTAGAGTTCGACTAAGCCATGCAAGTACTTTGGAACTTCGGTTTTGAAGTGCGAACGGCTCAGTAAAGTATAATTAACTTACCCTTAGAACTTCTATAATCTCGGGAAACTGAGGATAAAAGAAGATAGGATAGGAGTTCTGGAAAGAATCTATCTGAACTAAGGATAGGATTATATCTGATTAGGTTGTTGTTGGGGTAAAAGCCCGACAAGCCGATAATTAGTACGGGTTGTGAGAGCAATAGCCCGGAGATGGATTCTGAGACAAGAATCCAGGCCCTACGGAGTGCAGCAGGCGCGAAACCTTTACCATGCACTTAAGTGCGATAGGGGGACTCTAAGTGTTATTCCACAAAGGAATAACTTTTGTTAAGTTAAAAAAGCTTATCGAATAAGTGGTGGGTAATACGGGTGGCAGCCGCCGCGGTAATACCCGAGCCACAAGTAGTGACCACTTTTATTGGGTTTAAAGCATCCGTAGCCGGTCTAGCAAGTTTCTGGTTAAATTTCTTGTTAACCAAGAAAATGCTAGAAATACTGTTAGACTAGAGATTAGGAGAGGTTAGAGGTACTCTTGGGGTAGGGGTGAAATCCTTTGATCCTAAGGGGACCACCGATGGCGAAGGCATCTAACTAGAATAACTCTGACGGTGAGGGATGAAAGCTAGGGGAGCAATCCGGATTAGATTGAACCTTTTTCTAAAGATGAATATTTAAAAAATATTAATTAAAGAGAGGTTCCTAAGTACCCGGGTAGTCCTAGCTGTAAACGATGCCCGCTTGATGTTGGCTGGTTTGTAGGAACTAGCCAGTTTCGAAGGGAAACCATTAAGCGGGCCACCTGGGGAGTACGTCCGCAAGGATGAAACTTAAAGGAATTGGCGGGGGAGTACATAAGGGGTGCAGTGTGCGGTTTAATTGGACTCAACACCGAGAATCTTACCAAGGAAGACAGCTGGATGAAGGTCAGTCTAAAGAGCTTACCAGACTAGCTGAGAGGAGTTGCATGGCCGTCGTCAGCTCGTGTTGTATGGGTTTTTTAGGAAGTAAAAACCTAATAACCTCAACAAAAATGTCCAGTTAAGTCTGGCAACGAGCGAGATCCACATTTTTAGTTGCGATCTGCTTTAGCAGAGTACTCTAAAAGAACTGCCTGTGTAAACAGGAGGAAGGAGTGGGCGACGGCAGGTCGGTACGGCCCGAACTTCTTGGGCTACACGCGCGCAACAATGGTTGAGACAGAGAGTTGCAATCTCGAAAGAGAAAGCTAATCCCTAAACTCAACCCTAGTTCAGATCGGGGGCTGAAACTTGCCCCTGTGACGACGGAATCCCTAGTAATCGAACGTCATTATCGTTCGATGAATTTATCCCTGCTCCTTGCACACACTGCCCATCAAGCCATCTGAATAGAGTCTTAAGGGAGCTTCTTCAATTTTTGGAGAATCAACCTTGGATTTTGTAAGGAGGGCTAAGTTGTAACAAGGTAGCCGTACGGGAACGTGCGGCTGGATCACCTTAATAAATAAAAAATTAAGGTAGCTTAAACTTCTATTCTACTGGAATTCCTAAAGTTGAATCTATTGTTTCATATAGTTATTTGTTATTGAGAAATTATAATTAAGATAATTATTAGTTTATGGGCCTGTAGTTCAGTAAAACTACAACACAAAAAATAGTTTGGTAGGCTTTCAAATTGTAGTTTTGAGCAATTGGTAGAATGCCGCCTTTGCAAGTGTGACTTTTAAAAACTCAAGCCAAAACAGGCGGAGGCCGAGGGTTCAAAGTCAGCCTTTAAAAAGCAACCCTTTTCGGTGCAGTAAATGAAAAGGTCTGCACCCCAAATATGAAATGGGTTAGCAAGGGCCAAATTGCAAGGTGAGACTGCGAAACCGAAAGTGATAAAATTGGCTGTTTCACCTTGCGACACTCCAAACAGGGATATTGGTTATCAAAAGGTTCTGGAAATCCCTCCAGGTCCATATACCTCTTTAAAAAAAGTTGCACCCTACTCCATCCAAATTATTCACTAATTAAATTCCATATTAAATAATCAAAATAATTCCATAAGATAATAGAAATCCAATTATTGCTCCTGCTACAATATCTGAAACATAATGTTTTTTCAGGAAATATCTGCTCGCGAAAATTGTAAGAGATAAAATAAGAAATAGTAAGGAAACTAATAAAGTATTGTAATAGAGTGAGAAAAATATAAAGAGCATTGCACCTCTAATAGAATGTAAACTTGGAAATGAAGAGACATATATTTTTTCAATAAACCTTTTGTAGGTTTGTTTATTGGGTCTTTCTTTATAATATACTACTCTTATACACACTATAATTAGATAGGATAAAACAAATCCTACCAACAATTGAAAAGATAAAATTTTTTCTCCAAGAATAAACATCAAAGCAACAAGAAAAGAATAAAACCATAGGCTCCCAAAATGAGTTGTTTCTTTCCAGATTTTATCTATTACCTCTTGCATAATTTTAGTTTAATTCTGTAAATATCTATCAATATTAGATATTATTAACTAAGTTTTTAGTGAAGGTTTCTTATATATAACTTTTATATCATATTATGTTGAAAGGTTTCTTATTGATATTAAGAAATCTTCTAAAGAGTATCTATTCGTACTCAATGATTAAAATAGGTGTAAGGAGAGTATTATCTATTTGTTGCTAAACTACTTAGTGGATTGCTTGGCTTGATAAGCGATGAAGGACGTGGCAAGCTGCGATAAGCCTCGGCGAGGTGCATGCAGCCTTAGAAACCGAGGATTTCCTAATTATTTCTTTTTAGAAATGGGAACGAGGAGAACTGAAACATCTTAGTACCCTCAGGAAAAGAAATCAATTGAGATTCCCTTAGTAAGGGCGACTGAAAAGGGAATAGGGCAAACCGAATTCCTTATCGCAAGATAGGGAAGATGTGGGGTTAGGACCTCCTTACTTCCAAATGAGATAAATTGAAGTTCTCTGGAAAGAGACACCAAAGAAGGTGATAGTCCTGTAAATAAATTTCATTAGGAAGATTTGGAGAATTCCAGAGTATTGTTGGTTGGGTATCCAGCAAGAAGGTGGGAGACATTAACTTCCAACTCTAAATATAATTCAAGACCGATAGAGAACTAGTACCATGAGGGAAAGCTGAAAAGGAGGGGTAACACCCTGTGAAAAGAACCTGAAGCTAAGTAGTATAGTATCCGTTTTGAAAAACGGGGTAAGGAGTTTAAGTCTATGGCAAGGTTGACCTTTTGAAAAGGGTAACCATAGCGAAAGCGAGTGTGAAAGTGCGATTAGTCATAGGCTTAAGACCCGAATCCAGACGATCTATTCCTGGACAAGGTGAAGTGCAGCGAAAGCTGCATGGAAGCCTGAACCGTTGCTGACATGCTTCTCGCTCGGAGAATCTGGGAATAGGGGTGAAAAATGGTATATACCTTCCAATTTTTTAAAAATAATAAGGGATGTACTATTCAGGGCCAATCGTGTCTGGCAATAGCTGGTTCCTTCCGAATGAGCCTTTTCTGCTTTGCTTAAAAAGGTTGACAGAAAAAAAGAGAAAGGGTCCGGAAAATGAGCCATAGTTCAGCCTGTTTTTTATAGATTAATGTGTAAAGATACTGATTAGATAGTAGGGGAGGAAACTCTTCGCTATCTTGTCAAACTCATAAGCATTAATCATAACTGAAACAGAGTGAGGGCCGCCGGGGAAAGCCCGGTGCTCTAAAGGGGAACAACCCTTACTGGCATTAAGGTCCCCAAATGATAACTAAGTGATGAAGAAATATATTTCCTAAAACAGTAGGTAGGTAGGCTTAGAAGCAGCCACCCTTTAAAGAATGCGTAACAGCTCACCTACCTAGGAAATATGTTCTGAAGATGGACGGGGCTAAGTTATCTGCCGATATGCCAGATTCCTTTTGGAATGATAGGAAGGCATCTTGATAGGGTAGAAGTTTTTCTTTAAGGAAAAGTGGACCTGTCAAGGATGAGAATCTTACTAAAAGTAGCAGCAAAGTGGTGTAAAAATCACCATCGCCTTACTTGGGTAAGGGTTCCCTACCAATGACGTTCAGGTAGGGGTTAGTCTATATCCTAAGTTTGTCCTTAAAATAGGCTTACGAAGGAAAGCTGGTTAATATTCCAGTACCACTAAGTTCTTATCCATCTAACTGGTTTGAGATAGGTTAATGCAAATCAAGTACAGAAACTTCTGGAGTCTCGTAATGAGGAGAAGGAAGCTAATGTGTGATGGGCCTCTGTATGGAGGTTTAACCAATTCTCAGATCCTCTGAAAAGTAGATCCATTTTTTCACTTTGTGAAAAAAGGATGCCGTTTTTCTTTGAAAAACGTGCATGGAATGTCTTAGTGATAGTACCCAGAACTGACAATTTATTTTGTGTATTAATGCAAAATAGTTCAGGAAACAGGTACCCATACTGAGTAGGTAAAGGCGTGGTAGGATAATCCAATCTAGGGAATTAGGCAAATTAGTGGCGTACCCTTGGTACAAGCCATGCCTATTATCAAATTTTGAATGATAGGTCTCAGTGACAAGGAAAACCCGACTGTTTAATTAAAACTTAGCCGACTGCTAGCCCAAAAGGGTTTGTATAGTCAGTGAAGCCTGCCCAGTGCTGGCATCTCAAATCTGGTTCCAACCGGATGAAGGACCAGTAAACGGCGGCGGTAACCTTGACCGTCTTAAGGTAGCGTAATCCCTTGCCGATTAAACATCGGCCTGCATGAAGGTCCAACGAGGTTTTCACTGTCCCAGATTGGAACCTAGCGAACTCTCTTTCTGGTGAATAGGCCAGAGACTTCCAGTGGGAAGAATAGTCCCTGTGGAGCTTTACTGCAGCCTGCTGTTGTGATAAGTTTTGAATTGTATAGAGTAGATAGGAGCTTCGGCAAAAATGTAACACTATCCTTTTTAAAACTTATTGCTTACCTCTTCGGAGAGACACCAGTTGGTGGGCAGTTTAGGTGGGGCGCCACGCCTCTAACAACTCATCAGAGGCGCCCAAAGATCAGCTCACCGAGGTCAGAAATCTCGGGTAGAATGTAAATGTAAAAGCTGGTTTGATTGGATTCCCCAAAGCAAAGAATCCAAGTACGAAAGTATGGATTAACGATATGCAGTTTTGCTTTAATGGCTGACTGTAACTTCAGAAAAGCTACCCCAGGGATAACGGAGCCGTGGCCCCCGAGAGTACATAGAAGCCTTTTAAAAAAAGGCTTCAGCCAAAAAATGAGATTGATTAGCAAGAGCATTTTAGAAAAAGGCTTCAGCCAAAAAATGAAATCACCTTCTTTTGAAGGCTTTTATAATTAAGTGTTTTGGTGTGTATAAATCGACGGGGCGCGTTGCTACTACGTTGTTGGCTTGTCTCCTCCTGGGTGTGCATAAGCACCCAAGGGTGCAGGTGTTTACTGCTTAAAGATCGACACATTAGCTGAGTTAAGAACGGCGTGAGCCAGTTCGGTCTATATCTGCTGGAAGTGTTTTAATCTAACTGAAAGGGAGCCACAGTACGAAAGGAACGGGCTCTCGTGGCCACTGGTGTACCTGTTGTGATTGCACTGCAGGGTAGCTACGCCATCATGGATAAGAGCTGAAAGCATCTAAGCTCGAAGCCGCTCA
The DNA here is from genome assembly GCA_023659975.1 of Candidatus Aenigmarchaeota archaeon LH_S4. GTDB lineage: Archaea > Aenigmatarchaeota > Aenigmatarchaeia > QMZS01 > QMZS01 > QMZS01. Next base: position 26,737 of record JAGXOI010000001.1, on the reverse strand, counting down.
GAAAAATAGATTAATTCAGGTGCTCATAGAAGATGAGCTTGATAGAAGAAAGGTGTAAGTACCAAGCTTCGGCGAGGTATTCAGCCTATTCTTACTAATACCTAAGCAACAAATAGATACTCTATTCCTTGTCAGCCTTTAAAAAAGGTTGACTCGCAAGGCGAGACTGCGAAAGTGATAAAATTAGCAGTTTCACTTGCGACACCTCAAATCAGCATATCTATTAGAATCTAAATTAACCCAAAAAATTGGTTTAACAGATAATGAAACCAAAGTTTATATAAAACTTCTTACGATTGGAAAATCAACAGCAAGTAATTTGGGAAAAAAATAGGAATTTAGAGAAGAACATTGGAAAAAGGTTTAGCTATGTGGTATTTATCACCACAAAAACACCAAATTCACAAATCTAAAAACTGTTCTAAATAAGGTAATTCTTCTTTTATAATTCTCCTTGAGCAATGCATTTTTTCCTGCAGTTTTCCAATTTTTTCTCCCAGTTCTTTTTTCTTTGATTTCATCATACTCATCTTTGAAATAAAAGTTGGAAATCCATAAGGAACATATTTATAATAAGTTTCCTTTTTTGCCAGTGCAATCCCTATTGATATAAAATCTGCATAATATCTGAGCAGAATCCAGTCCTGTCTTTTTATTATCCTTCTTCTGAAAATATCTGCTAGACTTAAAAAATCCAAACCATTTTTTAAATCCTTCCCTTTATATTCTCTTGTAACATTTTCCTCAATCCACCAGAAAAAATCTTCAGGATTTCTGTCCAGATTTTTCATTACATCCCTTGCTACTTCTATTTTTTTTGTTTTCAGAATTATACGAACTGAATTGAAAATGTTCTCTTCAAAATCTCTTGGGGAAAGTATTTCTGACCGAAGTAGTTTGTTTTCCTTAATTAAACTTTTCAAATCAAGAAGTGCTGCTCTTACATCCCCGTTACATCTCTGTGCAATATTTTTCAAAGTGGATTCTTCATAGTCTAAATTTTCCTGTCTACAGATTTCTCTCAAATATTTAGTAATAGATGGGTAAGGAATCTTGCTGAAGGAAATTAATTTACAGTAGGATCTTAGACTCCTTAACTTTGGGGAATAGGCATTGTTTGCAGTTAATACAATAGGATTTTTGCTTTCCTTGAAAATTTTTATTAGTTCTGTTGTTGCCCTCCTATCCTGTACAGACAGACCATCAATTTCATCAATTAGAATAACTCTTTTCTTTCCAAGTAGGGAATATTGTTTTGAAATCAACAAAACTTTTTTAAGGCTTTCCAAATCCCTATAATCAGAAGCATTTATCTCATAAGTTTCAAGGTTGAGTTTTTTTGCAATAAGATAAGATAAAAGAGTTTTTCCAACCCCTGGATCCCCAGAAAAAAGCAATGGTTTTTTCCCGAAATTTTTCAGACTTTCTTCTATTGCTCTCTTGTTTCCAATAAATTCTTCAATTTTTTTTGGTTTGTATTTTTTGAGAAGTTCCATAAGTTTATTTATTTTATTTACAATTATGGCAATTGATTTTGATAATTTGGATAAAGAATTAGATGATTTTTCTGAACTGGATGATTTGGCAAGAAGAGAAAGAGAGGTTGGAATTTCAACCGCAATTTTAAAAGATTTTGGGCTGGAAAAAAAGGTTATAATACTCAACAAAGAGTATATTATAAAAAGAATAGCAGAACTTGAGCAAATGACAGATATAACTTCTTTAAGACAGAAAATTAGAGAAATAAAAAAGATTATCAATTATCCAAAATTAGATAAATTTGGTATTTTGAACATAATACATAATGGAGATACAATAAAAATTGATGAAAAAATTTTATTAGATAATTTATCACAGATTGAAGAAGCGCTAACTCTAGAGAGAGCAAAATATTATTTAAATAGATTAAATAAACAAATTAGTGAGGTTAAAACCAGTAAAATCAATGATATAAATTTAAATAGATGGAAAGAATATGAAAATATACTTACAGATAGTTTGTGGGTTTTAGATAAAAGAGATACTTCTGGAGCACATTTGGGTTGGTATTGGGGTAATTTTGTTCCACAAATTCCTCGCCAAATGATGTTAAGGTACACAAAAAAAGGAGATTGGGTTTTGGATGCTTTTGTTGGTAGTGGTACAACATTAATTGAATCTAAAAAGTTGGGAAGAAATGGGTTAGGTATTGAATTGAATCCTACTGTTGCAGACGAGGCAAAAAAATTTATTGAAAAAGAGAAAAATCTGAATAAGGTAATTACAAAGGTTATCGTTGGAGATAGCAAAAAGATAAATAGGAAGGAAATTTTTGAAGGGTTAAATATAAACAAAGTTCAGTTATTGATAATGCATCCACCATATCATGATATTATAAAATTCAGTCAAAATTTTAATGACCTTTCAAATGCACAATCAGTTTCTAAATTTTTAAAAATGTTTGGCGAAGTTGTGGATAATACTTATGATTTATTGGAAAATGGTAGATATTTCGCTCTTATCATCGGTGATAAATATTCACAAGGAGAATGGATACCTCTAGGATTTTTAACAATGCAGGAAGTTTTAAAAAGGGGTTATCTATTAAAAAGTATAATTGTAAAAAACTTTGAAGAGACTAGAAGTAAAAGAAATCAGAAGGAACTATGGCGTTATCGTGCTTTGGTAGGGGGATTCTATATTTTTAAACATGAATATATTATGTTGTTTAAGAAAAACAAAAAAAGGTAAATAAAATGCCTTTAGTTAGTCAGATAGAATTAAAAAACTTGAAATTAAAATCAATACTTTCCCCTAAACTTAAAGAACTTTCCAAATTAACGGGGTTTCCTCAAAAAGGCAGTTCATCAGAGTTGATTAAAAATTTAATGGATGTGCCAGATGAACGGATAAATCTATTTATTAAAAAGCAATATAAAAATTTAGTTTTGGCGCGTCAAAAATTAATCTCTGATGAAGAGCTGAAACATGAACTTCTTAAGGTGGAAAACTTTTCGTGGAGTGTTATTCAAGGTCAACTTGATCAGAAAATCCAAACAGAATACGTAAGGAAAATTTTTAGGTATGATGATATTGTAAATAAAGTAAAAGATAAACTGCATGATGAAATAACAAACTATGTTGTTTGTACTTGGTATAATCATTGGACTACTGTTTTAATTGAGGAGCATATAGCTCAACATCCAAAAGTTATACCAACTTTGAAAAGTATAAAAGGTGTAGATATATTCTTTGGAAATCAGCCCTTTGATTTAAAAACTACTTACCTACCAAAAAATTATTCTGTGAAAGAAGCAATTGAAAATCCAAAGAATCTGGCAGTATGGATGTACGAAAATCAAGGGGCACAAAGATTTGGTGCAGATAATCGATTATTTGTTATACTACTAAATACAAAAAATCCTGAAGAAAGTTGGAAACTAAAAAGAAATTTTAAATTGGTTTTTAGTGAAATAGATAAATTTTTTGATACAACTTCTATTTCAGCAAATGATGAAATTGTATTTGAGTTTGGACATAAAACTTATGCAACTGTGACAAAAGTTCTTTTAATTACTATCTAACTATGAAATACCGCTTTCTTGAGGATTTAACTTCTGATGTGCTATTTGAGTCCTATGGGTCAACTTTAGAGGAATTGTTTGAGAATTCTGCAGAGGCTCTGTTTTCTGTTATCTGTGAAATTGACAAAATTGAGCCTAAGGAAAAGATAGAATTTGAATTTGAAGGAAAAAATTTAGAGGATGCTCTTTACTATTTTCTCTCCAATCTGCTCGCTGAAAGCGAGATAAACGAAGTTTTTCTGTGTAAATTTGAGGTTGAAATTCAGGAATCTGAAGAAGGATATAAAGGGAAGGTTGTTGCCTTAGGGGAAAAAATAACCCCTGAAAAAGGCGGGACTGTTGTGAAAGGAATCACAAACTACAAATTCAAAATTGAGAGAAGTAGAGAGTATAAAGCAACTGTGAGTTGTGATATTTAATGGTTTAAATTGCTTCCTCAGCAGAATTTGTTAATTTTATACACTTTATAATTATACACTAAACTTCTAATTTTTTCTTCTTATAAACTCCAAAATAATAACCTAAACCAGCTAAAGCAATTACTACTATTATTATAATTATAGGTGTCCAATTTAGTGGTTTTTCTTCTGGTTTTTCTACTTCAGGCTCTAGATTACATGTTAGAGAAGTTGAATTGCAACCATATTCGCAGGTTTCTATTGTTGTCCAAGTATTGTCTTTGCATTCCTGTAGTTTATTATCCAAACATCTTTTTTCTCCTTGAGTACAAACTTTTTCTTCTTCAGGGACAACTTCCTCCAAACTCTCAGCATAGAATTCCACAGAGGTCTCATTTATCAAACTTGCATCTTTCTCTCCGGAAACCTCATAAATTATTTCCAAATCCTGGTCTGTAGAGACTTCTGGGTAATTAAACAAATACTCTGGGTCTGGTTCAACAACTTCTACTGTAGCCCCTGCTGCTGTTACTTTAATTAAATCTGATGAATTTGCAAATCTCTTTGGAACAGAATCATAAACAATAAAGTTCTTTGCTGTCTTGTTTCCTTTGTATCTAATTTTCGTTTTAAGGGTTGATTTATTTTCTTTTGCTTCAAATTTCCTTTCAACTTCTAAATCTGAAGTTATGCTTTTAGATAATCTCAACATATTTTCCCTTGCCTGTTCACTCATTTTTCCCTTAGCAAGAACTTTTTCTATTGCTGCCTGCAACTTTGTGTTATTCCTTAAGCCAACTCCAGGAACTAGTTCTAATTTCTTTGTTGCATTTTTTAGTTTTTGTGGTGGAATAGATGGTCCTGTTGGAGAAGGATGAGTTCCTTCACCATCTCCTCCATCTGGAGCAGAATATGATAAAGGTACTCTAATTGTGTCCGATACTTGAGAATTTGCAGCGGAGACTATAATCTCTAAATTTCTAGAAGTTGGATTGTCACTAGCCTTTACATCAAAAGAACCATAAATACTGTTACCTGCTGTTATTACACCCTCACTTTGTCCTGCCCCTTTTAAAGTTAAAGTTGGAGGGCAAGAATAACCAGAGGGACAATTTATACTTGCTGCAGCACTTTCTGAATCTACATCTCCAATATTTTCAACATTAAATTCTATTTTGTAAGTTTTACCTTTTTCTACTGTTATGCTCGATGCTAAAGGTATCAACCTTGCATCTAAAATAGCTCCCTCTTCTACTGTTACATAAAGAGTTTCAGTATCTTGTTTAGAGGGAGTTCCCTCACCTTTAACTATAATTGTTATAGGAACATTACTATCTGTACTTGTTGCCAATATTTTTGGTAGGTTAGTTGTTCCAGAAGAGCAATCTATTTCCTTAGGATTTTTCTCTTTCAATTGCCATTCAGGTGGCAAACTACTTTCATCAACTTTTAAATAACAAGAATCAAATGTACCTGTTATATCATAACTAACTTTTGTGAAAAATTCTCGATTTTTTACCTCTGTTATAGATGAAGGGTCTATTGTTATAGAAATGGATTGAGCATAGGCAACACTCATCAAAACAAAAACCATCATCATCACCAAACTTAAACTTACCTTTCTCATTTTCTACCAACCTCAAATGTTTTAGTTTGTGTTACTTTATACGAAGATTCTGGAGATACCCCAGCACCTCCACCAGAAGTGCCTACTGATGATGTACCTACAAGACCTCCACCAGAAGTGCCTACTGATGATGTACCTGTATCCGACCATATCGTTATTATCTCTTCTCTTCCATCAGTTGAGGTTATATTTCCTATGATTCTGAAATCTGATGGCCATTTAGTTCGATTAGTGGTTTCATTTTTAAAGTTTTGTGGGGCTACAGTTATCAAACCATAACCATCTACTAATTCTGTTTTGAGTTTTTCGCTAGCGTTAAACTCCTGCTCCCAGGTTTTTATTTTAATAATACTTAAATTACCTTTAATTGCAGACCCATCAAAGTCATTTGCTTCAACCCAAACAGTTATATTCTCTTCTTGTTCAAATCGCCATTTATCCTCTAATAAAGTTAAATTATTTGTTTGATTGTTGAAGAATATGCTAGATCCCAAAGTCCACACGTAATCACTTGGCAAACTTGTTATGTCTTCTCTTACACCAGTTTCATTACCTTTAAAATCTACTGGAAGCCAACTATAAAGCAAATCATTATCATCATCTACTATCATTCTTGTATATTCGGTTACATCATCCCAAGGAGAATCGTAAATCACAAAGTAAAACTCATCTCCTAAATCTCCATCTTCATTTAGGTCAGTTCCATTACTTCCTAAACTTGTTTCATTAATGTGCTTAACAAGATAGTCCGATCCAGTTTCTGGTGGGTATAAAACTTTAGTTCCGTTCAACAATATTATATTATCTCCCCGTCTGCTAATTGCTGAAACATATTCTCCAGTGTTTAGCCATTCATCTCCAGGATGTAATTCTGTAGCATTTCCAGTTGTTGAAATTAAAACTGTATCATAAGATACCCCACTCCACCTACTTAAATCAAATCCATTTGGATAGGTGGTGTTATCCAAAACTACAAGATTATTATCTGTATAATTTGCTATTTCCAAATCTCCTGTACTTATTGATATATCTATGTTATCTAGAGTAATGTTTTCAACATAAATGTTGAGTGGGTAGAATAACTTCCAGTTTCCTTCTGAAACTATTCTAGTTCTGCTGTTATTTTTAAAGTCTATAACAGTTAAGTTCGCTTGATTTTCTGATGTTATATTATTCAATATAAATTTGTATTGCTTATTATTTATTGTTATATTTGAATTTCCACTCAAATTTAAACTCCTGCCTTTATATTTTCCAAGCTCAAACCCAAAAACAATTCTATCTTTATCTGGTCTGCTTAATAATTTAAAGGTTAGGTTATATCCAGATTCTGTCCAATTAAGCCAGAAGTCATCACTAATATTAATTTCTTGCATTTCTGAATCATCTGATTCATTGAATAAAGCATCGTTATCTACGTAAATCCTTTCTGTATTATTATCAATCAAAAACCACCACTTATCCTCATCCATCTCAGTGTAATCAGCGTAATAATCTATTACTCCATCTGGTGGAGTAACATCTGAGTTATTCCTCTTTAGATAAACTTCTCTGCCCTGCCTTGGGAATCGGATTGTCTCTAATTTAGTTGGTGTTTGTTCTTCAAAGTCACTTAACTCAGCAAGCTTTGAATAAGTATCACTCCAGGTACGGAAAGCTTTAGCTTCAACATGTGGAGAGGTCCATCTTTTCATTATAGTTTGTTTATCCTCAACTTGGGCTTCTGGTATTATAGTATAGTCTCCAGAATTGGTTAGATTGTAGGTAAAGATAGCAATTCCATTTTTGTCTGTCAGTTTTATAGTAGAGTCCTCTAATTCTTCTGTTTCTAAATTTCTTAATATAACTTTGTAAATAGAAACATTTGCTCCTTGGATAGCAGTTCCATTTGGATAAGTAAGTAAAACAGGGAATGTTATATTAGTGTTAGTTCTTCTTGTTCCAAACCATGGATAATGATTTCCTGCTTCTGGTATTGCTAAATAAGCTCTTAAGTTCCCATAAGTTGTTTTTGTTAATTCTATGATATAAATAGGAGTGCCAAGATCAGTAGTTGAGCCGACTGAAGTTAGGTTTTTATCTGAAAGATCTGTTACATTATATTCCACAAAAATTTCATCATAAGCTCCTGATTCTTGGGTATCAACAGCTAACAAGTAAATATTCTCCTGTTTTCCATTATTGTTTAAGTCTATTTTTTCTTCTTTAGACCAATATCCTCCAAATCTGGATTCATTAAACCTACCAAATCTAAACTCACCAGATTTTGATAAACTTAAGTTGACCTTTATTCCATTGTTTAAAGCATTTTTTGCTTCTAATTCCAAACCATAATAGTTAATTTCTTTTATAACCCATTCTATGCCTTCCGCATCAGTAAATGTATCATTTATCGTTGAATTATAAGTTATGTTACCATCTGTGAAGTCAGAGTTTGTATCTATGTAAATCTTATTTGTATCTTTATCTATCAATATTAAATAATCATTCCTTGGAATTCCTATATTTCTACTTTGAGTTAAAGTAGAATTTAATAAACTGCAAGAATCATTTACAATTTCTGGTGGTAGGGTCAAGTTATAACCTATTTCTGAACAAGGACTTGTTGGATATACATAACTATGAATATAAGTTTTATTTGTTAGTTTTTCCCATAAATTCTCCCTAACAGATTTAGGAGGAGTTAATTCCAGGCTCTTTACATCAAACCAAATCCTTTCATATTCTACATCTTCACCAATGCTGAATTTTAAAGTTCCATGATACCAACCTTCTTTAATATCTGTAGGTAAGCTAAAGTTATACAAGCAACTATTATTACATTCTAAGGTTGTTGCATTTATATCAACCTCTGAATATTCATATCTATAACCACCCTCTAGTTCCTTCAAAGTTACATTAAATTCTTGCTCTGGTGTTACAGAAACATTTATACTAGCCTCGTCACCCTGTCCATAAACCCTTTGTAAAACTTTTGCATCAGGCTCAAATGCCCTTATATTAAGCCAACTTTCCCCTATCTCTTCTTCTCCATCGATATTCAATTTAATTGATGCTTCATAATTACCAGATTTTATTAAACTATTGTTTGTAGAAATATTGACTGCACGAAAATTAATTCCTTCATAAGTTTTGTTCCAAGGAGTTGCATTCAACTCAGTAAACTTGATTTTTTCTGGTTCATATCTGCGTGACCATCCACTTCCATAATAATTCAAAACAGATTCATCAAGATTGATTGAATAATGAGAAGAGTTCAGTGGTGGCTCATCCCATCCCTGAGAAACTTTCCATACCAAAGGAATAAATGTAAGGTTGTCTCCTTTTAAAATTTTCCACTTCTGGTCTCCATTAACTAACCTTTTGACTGAAACTCTATAATTTTTAACCTCGAATCCAGCCCGGCCATATTCGTATCTTCCTTCTGAGTCTATTGCTTTTAATTTAACACTATATCGACCTTTCTTCCAAGTTCTGTTTGGTTCTAGAGTTATAGTAGCTTTTCCATTTGAATTAGTTTTGCTTGATCCCCAAATTATTTTATCTGTATAATCTTCCCTTGTCTTCCGATTTGTCACTTCCTCAATTTCTATGTTAATATTTGATACAGGATTCCCTGAAAAATCTCTTACTGTAACATTTATTGGAACAGAATCGTTTGTTGAATATCTCCTTTTTTCGGTCCAACCCCAAACATCATACAGCCTTACAGAAAACCATCCTCTACCCAAGCCAGTTTCATTTTTCAAAGTTCCTGACTCATTTATCTGAGCAGTTAGCATAAACTTAACATTATACCAACCTGTTTGATTTGGAGCTATAAAGTTAAGTAAAGCATAGGAGTTACTAGTATTAAGATTTTTAACAAAACTTTGATTTAAAATATCAACTACACCCTGCTCCCCCCTAATCTCTGTTATTTTTGCATCTATTATATCTGATATAGGAATTCTTTTCTGATTGTATAGATCATATGCATTAAGTTTCAAAGTCACATTACTACCTGGGGAGGATGCCCATTTCCAGCCTTCATCTGGATCCCAAGGATATGCCCAGGCATCTATTACTTGAACAGAAAACATAAAGCTTCCTGTTTCCCTTTCATCAACATTAGCTCTTTTAACATTCAAATCACCAGAATAAACACTTTGCTTAACCGGAGCATTAAATTGAATCACACATTGTCTCAAGAAAGAATCTGGTAACTCAGTTGTATGCTGCTCAAATTCTTGAAAATACTTTGAGTTATATGGAGGTTCCTCTAAAAATGTTTCAACATTTGTTATATTCCAACTAGATATGTCTAACTTATTTCCTTCTTTATCCTTTACAGAATTTATTATAACATTCCTATAGTTTCCTAACTCATCTTTTGAACATTCATCTATTTCTGTTGTATTAGGATCATCTATAGGATAAAACTCAGGCATTTTATAGTAATCTCCACCAGATCCAAGTTCTACAGCTGTAACTAAAACCCAGGCAGATTCATTTGGTGCAAATCTTTCTTGACTAGATGTTTTGACTTCAAAGCTCTTAACTTCAAAGGAAGTTCTAACATAATCCCGGATTCCTTCTTCTGATTCAACTTCTATATTAACAGACCATTTTCCTGTAGGTGCATTCTCTCCTAGAGTATAAGTTCCTTCATAAACATAGTCACTATCAGTAGTATCATCCATACTTACAGAATAAAGATTCCCTTCTGGGTCTCTCAATTTAAGGTAAACCTTTTTGAGAGATATTAAAGAACCACTTTGTCTATCCTTAGCAGAAACTTCAAACTTAATTTTATCTCCACGCTTGAAGAATGATTTCTCTTTTTCAGTATCAACATCTTTTATAGAATATTTAGTATCAAAAGGAGGTCTTACTTTAATTGTAGTAGACCATTCTTCATTCACGTCTATTCTATAAATCCCTGTCTTGTAAACAGGGAAAGAATAACTTGAACTTAAACCAAACTCATCCGTTGTAGAATTTGATAATTGAGAATAGACATATGGATAATTACCTTGATAGTGGTACTCTGGATAGACACTAATCCCCTCCTTTGGATTTCCACTATCTAAAGCTAAAACCACAAAATTAACCTCATCATCTCTATCATAAGGAATCTCATCTCTAGCTGGAGGTGTTATCAACAAAATAGAACTACCATTTCTTGCTATTTTTGCAATTTTTATATCTATTTTTTCACCTTCTTTTGTTTCTATGTCTCCAGCTATGCTTCCCTCAGTTAAGAATCCTTTCTCTGATATATTAAATTCTTGGCCAGAAGTTTGCATGAAAACAGAATCATCATCTATGAAAACCATATCATAAGTATTAGGGTAATTTGTATCAACAACTGCTATATGTCTAAGTCCATCTGGGGTATCTATAGTAGCATTGTGAACTTCTCCTGATTTAGAAATTTCTAAAATATCGCAGTTATTAGGCTGGCAAGTATCGTTGTCAATTATTCCTGTAGTTTTTATTGGCCAAATCTTGCATTCACTAAAATTATATTGCTTGCACTTAGTTGTATTAAACTTCTTTGAGGTCAAAGGTAAGATTTCAAGCTCATCATAATCTAATATCTTAAATTTGACGGTCCCCTCCAAAGATAAATCTTCCAATTGCCCTTGAACTATAACCTTATATTCTCCAGAGGAATAACCTTGAGTGCCAAAATTAAAGTAAAACCAACCATATTGATTTGAATTAATGGAACCAAGATCTTCTTGGCTTCCATTTGGAAAGATTAAAGTTGCACTAAAATTCATAGCTAAATTAGGTTCAACCTCACCATGAATCCAAACCTGATCACCTTCTCTCACAGTTGTAGGAGTTGATAAATACAAATTAGCATTTTCAGGTACAAACTGAGTGTAAGTATATAACCAACCTTCTTTTTCATCATCTGAAATTGTTCTTATCAAATACAATGAATTTTCAGGAGGTACAAATGTGTAATCAAACTGATTTTGAGTTCTATTTATGGTTTCATTTTCCCATTTCTTTGTATTGATTAATTTTGTCTCAATTGATGAATTTGTCTCAGAATTAACTGTTACACTTTCTCCAGTATCTAAATTATATATCGGAGTTTCCATACCCCATGTGATATTCTCATAGAAATCTGGGCTTACTGCAGTCAAATTTGGTTGCTGATAACTTTTTCCTTCTCCCTTTGCTGGTATTTTTAATGCAGGGTCTCCTAACAAAGTAAACTCAAAGAATGTTAATTTATCAATGCCTGTAATTGTGTTATTCTCATAATAACTTTTCATAGCCTCTGTTGTTATATTTCCTAATGTACTTCCTCCTTCAGAATATGCTTTGAATACATTAGTTAGCATTCCTGCCATCCAGTACTCTTTGATAGGTATCAAATACCCTTTATCTAAGTAGCTATCTACATAACCATAGTTAGTTCTTGCTCCACCTATATACGCTACTGATCCCGCCTTTGAAAGCAAAACTCCTTCTGCAAATGATTTATTATAATCACCATAAATACCACCAAATATATCTATATCGTACTGACCATTAGAACAAGCTATCGAAACTAAGATAGAAGTATTTGGATTTTCCGAGTAATTCATCACATCTTCTACATATATTCTATTTTCTGGGCCTCTCTTTAATTCCATTCCATTCCCACCCCCGTGACCAATATGATAAATAAAACCAGTATTGCCACTAGAAAGAGTATCACTCATATTTTGTTTATTGAAATTATTATCAGTTCTGAATTGCTTGGTTATATTCATTCCATTGAAATATCCTTTATTTATTGCATCTGTGATAATCAGTTCTCCCATATAAAGTGAGGTTCCAAATGGTTTGCCACCAGCAACCACAGAGTTATTAAACCACTCTTCACTCAAGTTACCCCGCCAATTAATAATCTTCTGGACTACGTGTTCTGCTTCTGTTTCATTATCAACTGGTAGCCTACCAACCATATAATTTGGAGTTGGATCTATGTCAGTTGCATCATAATCTGGAGATGAATAGAAGAAATCAGTCACAATATAGTTATCTACATAATAGCTTGGTGGTACATAAAGTGTATTTCCAAAAAGAGTAACATATTTTAAATTCTGATTTGTAGTAGTTTCATTTTTTAGGAAAGCAATTATTCTTTTTGCAAGAGTGTAATTATATCCCTTTGAAATCAAATCTTCACAGCCATCAGCACAACCCTCAATGGGTGGATCAATGGTGTTATTATAATTAGCATAAATCCAGGTTGTGTTAATAACCGTTGTGTTTATTGATTCATTTTGTTGTTCATGAAAATCTGCTAATTCCAAGGATTGATTATAAAATTCTGGTGGTGTTATGATAATAGCCTCAGAACCATCCGAAGAGGATTGATAAGAGTTTTGAGAGGAATAAAAAAAATTTTCACCTTCAGAATAATAAACCTTTATATTAGCCTTAGTTATCAAAATAGCTTTTTTCTTTTTCGGACTATATTGTAGAGGGTATAGCCTAACATAAACATAAGTATTATGGTTATCCTTGCCAACCTCATAAGAAAGCGCATTCCCTGTAAAATTTTCTTCTGAGCTATAAACATCTTCGTCTGGATTATATTCTATTTTTTGTTGAACTCCTTGATGCCATTTTAAGGGCTCAGGTGTTGGTGCAATGTTTAGTTTATTTTTAATTTTTACAAACTCTCCAGATGTAATATTTACATCACTGACTGTAGAATTTAAAGGCAACTTAACCACAAAAGTTTTCATTGGTAGTTGTGGCTCTCCAGGAGCTGTTGATGGTTTTAAATCAGAAACTTTAACATAATCAAAATTTTTTATTTTATATAATTTACAATCCGAAGTATCTAAACTAAAGTCTAATTCCTTTGTATCCCCTAAAGTAACAAAATGTTCAGGACTAATCCCCTTTAAATTTAAATCACGAAGAGACTGTTCTTCACTAAAAGTAAGATTATCAGAAGCTAAACCTACAGGTAATGAAAGTATAAAAAGTGCCAAGACAAACAATGAAACTTTGTTCATTAAAATATTTGTTTTTTCTTTATATAAAGGTTTTTTGTTCATTAAGATATTTGTTTTTTCTTTATATAAATATACTCTATTAATTTATGACAAAAGTAAAAGGTATAAATGACGAGATTTCTATTAACTATTTTCCGGATAGGCCAGAAAGAGCCAATTTGACTGCTAAACAATTGTCTACAGATTTCAAATTGATAAAGGAGGCTGGAGCTAACGCCGTTAGAATTCATTGTTCGGACTCCAAACAGCTGATCAGAGCTACAAAAGTGGCTTTAGACAACAGCTTGTATGTTTGGATGTCTCCTCGATTTATTAATGATAATGAAAAATCAACTTTAAAGAAACTTAGAATTGTCGCTAAAGATGCTGAAAAATTACGAAAGGGCTTTGATGAGAAATTGGTTTTTGTTGTCGGAAACGAATTTACATTAGATACTGCGGGTCTTTTACCGCAACTTCCAATTAAAATACATCCTTGGAGAGCAGATAATTGTATTAGTTTTATCTTTCAGATAAAATCATTACTTTATAATAAACAAGCACTCGGAAATGTTAGCATAATAAATGAAGCAGAAAAATATCTCCATAGTATAGATGTTAAATTAAATAGTTTTCTTAAGCAGGCAACAAGTACTGTTAGAGATCAATTTAAAGGAAAAGTAACCTATTGTGCAGCCATGTGGGAAAATGTTGATTGGAGAAGTTTTAATTTTGATTATATCTGTAGCAATGAATATATTTCTGCAAAAAACCAAGAGATATGTAAGAATCATTTGTTAGAATTGAAAAAGTTTGGGAAACCCTTAATCGTTTCTGAATTTGGCTGTTGTACATATGAAGGTGCGTTTGAATATGGTGGCGGAGCAGCAGGCATGTACTTTAGAATTAAAAAGAAACTAAAATACAGCCAGGATGAACAGGTAAAAGCTATAAAGGAATCATTTAGGATTTTTAGAGAAGTTGGAGTTGATGGTTGTTTTTGCTATGTTTTGGTCAAACCATTTTTAGTAAAATTTGATATAAATAGTTTTGGGATCACAAAAAATTACAAGAATAAACTAGAACCTAAAAAAGGATTTTCTGAACTTAAGAAACAATTTAAGAATTTCTAAGCGCCGCCGAGCAATTAGACATAACAACTATTAAACGAAATACCCCTAAAATTCTCCACAGGAAAAATCCTGATTCTATAGGAAAATAACCTTCTATTATTTTATAAATATAAACAAAAATATATAATAAAACACAAGAATCTTTATATATAAATTAATTCTAATATATATAGGCTTAAAAAAGCAGTTGGCAGACTGCTGATTTTGAATAAGCTTAAATTTCAGGGCTAAATTCTATAAATATATAGAGATTTAAAACTATATATAGATTTCGGTAATCAAATATATAGTTTTGACTCTATAATGAACTGTGTAACTATGAAACCTAAAAAAATTGGTAGTTATGCAGTTCAAGGTAAGAAAAATGAGCATACAAAATCTATTCGAATCGACTTTCGGAAGTGAGACAAAAGAAATAAAAGAGAATAGAGTAGAAACACAGAAGCAAAGCCAGGAAAAAATAGACATATATGAAAAAGAGAAGGTGTCAACAGAAGACCTACAACAAAAGATGAAGGAAGAATTTGGATTGGATGGATATAAAGCAAAGATTTTGATAATAGGCGTTGGTGGAATGGGCTCTAATGTTATGACGAAAATAACAGAGATGAAAATTAAGGGATCTGAAACAGTTGCAATAAACACAGATGCAGCACACCTGGTTATGACCAAAGCAGATAAGAAAGTATTATTAGGTAGAGATCTTACAAAAGGTCTTGGTACAGGTGGAGAGCCAGAAATAGGGAAAAAGGCAGCAGAAGAAAGCAGAAATGAATTAAAGGAAATGTTAAAAGATGCTAACATGGTATTCCTAATTACTGGATTGGGTGGCGGAACAGGAACAGGAGCAGTCCCAATTATAGCAAGGATTGCAAAGGAGCAGGGAGCTCTTGTTATTGCTACAGGGACTTTACCTTTCAAAATAGAAGGAGCAAGAATTTCAAAGGCTGAGGATGGTCTTTACCAGTTGAGACAGAGTTGTGATACAGCAATTGTAATAGAGAATCAAAGACTCTTAGAGTACGGGGGAAATCTTCCTCTAAAACAGGCTTTTAAGTTAGGAGATGAAGTAATCTCAAAGATGGTAAAGGGAATTACTGAAACAATTTCACAACCATCTCTAGTAAATCTGGATTATGCAGATGTAAGAACAGTAATGAAGTCAGGAGGAGTGTCAACAATAGGAATTGGTTTTTCAGATTCTTCAGAAAGATCAAAAGAATCAGTGGCAAAGGCATTAAAACATCCTTTGTTGCAAGTTGATTATTCAGGAGCATCAGGAGCTTTAATACAGATAGTTGGGGGTCCTGATTTGAAGTTAGAAGAAGTAAATGAAATTGGTGAAGCAGTAACAAAATATTTAGCTCCAGAAGCGCAGACAATCTGGGGTGCAAGAATTTTGGATGACTATGAAGGAAAAGTACAGGTAATAACCATAATAACAGGAGTAAAGTCACCATATATTCTTGGTCCTATAGAAGAGAAAGAATCTGGAAAAGTCCCTCACAATTTGGGGGTAGAAGTTTTTAAATAGTCTTTATTTTATTTTTACTATTTTTTTAGTCACATTTACTTTATCTTTAAATATTCAAAAGGCACAGATTTCACTTCTTAAGCACCCTGACTTTTTCTATATCCAATCTTCCACAGTGGTTTTTTTCATCATAAATTTTACTGCTTTTTTCAACTTCAATTTTTTTACTAAAAATAGGGCAATCAAGAACAAAACTTTCATATTCTCCTCCTTCCCCAACAACACTTATTTTATATTTTTTGTTTAATTTAATTAATTCCTTTAAACACTCTTCATCGATTTTCCTTCCAAGCCAGTCTTTACTAAAACCCTCGGCAGCCACCCTAGTAATTATTATTTTAAAACCTAAACTTATCAATTTTTTTAAATATTCAACCTGATTTATTTTCCAGAGAGGACTTATTAATTTCAGATTTAATTCCTTTGCTATTTTTGAAATTCTTTTTTTCTGGTATTCTGAAGCAACTGCCCCTACTATAATTCCATCAATTTTTAACTTTGAAATAACTTGTTTTAATTCCTCTACTTCTTTCTCTTTTTCACTGCAACTTTCATAGAAAATTTGTTTGACACCCATCAAGTTGGCCTGAATTTTTGTTAGTTCAATATTTGGATAATGAAACATATAGCTCTCTTCCTTTGGCTTTGCTGTGATTAAATATTTTAATTTACTCTTTTGCTTTGCATAATAAGCAGCAAAAGTTGAGTCTTTCCCTCCAGAAGATAAACAGACTACTTCCATATATTCAATATCTAAATAGATTTATGGGACTACTTGATTTTTTCATCAAATTTAAAAAAAAGAAAGAAAGAATTCGGTTCCCATCAAAACCGAAAGAAGATATAAAATCACTCCAATATGCTGTTTTTCAGGAAGAAGAGAAATTGTCAACAATCCCAAGAACAATCTATGAGAAGTTGACTCATATTTCAGAGAAAATTTTACCAGTAGAACCAGATAAGACAACAAAAAAGGAGATAGAAGAAGCAATTAGTTTTGCTCATTTAAAGGTTACCCCAAAAGGAGTTGCCTCTCTTACAATATTAGCTGCAATGTCTTTTTGTCTTGCTACTCTCTTTTTGATTTTATTCGGATTTTTGGATTTGCTTGTAGGTATTATTTGTATTTCTATTATTGCTGCCTTTGCTTATTATTTATACTCTTATCCACTCAGACTCAAAAAAATTTATGAATTAAGAGCAGGTTCAGAAATTGTAATGTTGATCTTGCACATTGTAATTTACATGAGGAATTTTCCAAATCTAGAGGGAGCACTAAAATTTGCAGCTGCTAACTTGACAGGACCTTTGGCTTTGGACATGAAAAAATTGATGTGGGATGTAGACATAGGAACTTATAACTCAATGGAACAGGCTCTCCTCTCATTTTCCCAGAGATGGAAAGATTCTTTCAAGGCTTTTGCTGATTCTATAAATTCAATTATATATTCTCTTTACACAAGCGGAGAAAGAAGGATTGAGTTGTTGGATGAATCTGTTGAGATTATTTTGAGTTCTTTAAATGAAAAGTCAAATTCTTATGTTTTAAAGTTGAAAACCCCTGCTACAATGATAAACGCTTTGGGGATTTTACTTCCAACCCTGATTTTGACAATGCTTCCAATAATGACTATTTTTTTAGGTCAGGAGATACCACCAGGTTTGATTTTTGGATTTTATGATATTTTACTTCCAATTGTGTTAGTTTTTATAATTAAAAATATTTTAGACAAGAGAATGGTAACTTTACCTGAACCTGACTTATCCTTACATCCAGATTTACCCCCGGAAAATACTTTTAAATTAAGAAATTTTTTTATAAAATCTTATGTACCATCTATTATTATCTTAATCCCTTTTTTATATTATTGGTATATTAATTTTTACTCCTTATCCTTAAAACAGTCTTATGTGGTTATCTTGGGCTTTTTTATTTCAATTGCCATATTTTTCATGCTAAATTCTTTCCAGAAGATTAAATTTAGGAAAGACATTATTGAGATGGAAGATGAATTCAGGGAAGTTTTGTTTGGGTTAGGACAGGAAATAGATAGGGGAGTGCCTCTGGAGGTTGCAATAGAAAAAATAATGCCTACCTTGAGAGGGAATTACTCAATAAATTTACTTAGGAATATTATTTCCAATATTAAATACAAAAATATGACTACTGAGCAGGCAATTTTTGATAAAAAGGAAGGAGCAATAAATTATTTTCCTTCAAAATTAATGTACTCGGTTTTGAAAGCAGTTATTGACGCTGCAAATAAGGGAACAAAAATTGTTTCACAGATAATGATTTCCATTTCCAAATATCTAACTAACCTTCACAAGACACAAGAAGCAGTTCAGGACAAGTTTTCAGAAGTAGTTTCAAGCATGCAGATGCAGGGAAGAATTTTATTACCTTTGATTTGTGGAATTATGAATACTTTAACCTATATGATTATTGAGATGGTAAATTTTCTGGAAAAAGCCTTTGGTGGAATATCAGTTGAAGGCTCTACTGCAGCTTATACAGGTTTTTTATCTATGTGGGAGGGTCTTACTATTTCTCCAGCAACATTTCAGCTGGCTATAGGTTTCTATGCTCTTGAAACAATAATGATTCTTTCCTGGTTTATGACCGGGATCCAGGTTGGGGTTGACAAAACAACCCTACACAATAATATTTCAAAAAATTTGATTATTGGGGGACTGATTTATATCGCAGTTTCTGTTATTTCACTAATGATATTTGCACCATTTTTGGAAATGATAAAAGTAGGGATGGCTCCCCCTGCCTAAATTTGAGGAAATTGCTATCAACTCTATTTTTTTGATTATACTCTTAAATCTTACTCCTTATTTATAATCTTTAGATATTATGGTTGAGAAAGAAGAATTAAAGAAGAAAGCACAAGAGAAATATTCGCAAGTTGAATCGCTAAACAAAGAATTTGAGCAGGTTTCTAACCAATTTAATTTATTAAATTCTGAATTAAATGAGTCGCTAACTCTTAAAGATTCGATAGATAAGATCCAGGAAGGCCCGGGTTTTTCTCAATTAGGTCCAGGAATTTTTGTACCTTCAGAGGTTACAAGCAATAATATTTTTTTGGTCAACGTTGGCAGAAAAATTTTTGTAAAAATGAATAAAGAAGAAGTTAAAAAGTATTTGGAAAAAAAATCTGAAGATTTTAAATCTGTAATTTCGCAGGTGTCAAAGAGGAAGGAAGAACTACAGAATGAAATCCAGAAACAGGTACTTGAATTACAGAAGTTACAGATAAAGCCCCAAGAAAGCTACCAACTTTAGTGAGGGTAGATGAATTGGGATACTAAAGTTTTTTTATTAATATTATTATGAAGATTAAGTGTAAAAGATGTGGTTATGAATGGAAACCAAGAGTTAAAAAACCTGTGTGTTGTCCAAGATGTAAAAGATATGATTATTATGAAACTACAAAAAACAATTCAAACTAAGATTATTAGACCAACTAATATTAAGAGAGAAAAACTTGAGAAAGAATATTCTAATTTTCAGGATTTCTTGCAATTAGATTCTAAAGGATTAGATTTTCTTCCATTATACAAAGATATAAAACTCTATTCTGCGACGAAACAACAGGCAGAGAGATTAGCAAAGAGAACAAATCCTAAAAAAGAGCAACCTTTGATAATCAGAAAAGACTTAATTAAGGTCAAAAAAACAAATAATAAACTATCTAAATATTGGGTAAGAGTTCCTGTTTATAACAAATCAATCTGGGTTGCGGTTAATTTTTCAAACAAACAACAAAACTTATTAGATTATGAATTATCTGAATCAAAATTAATCAAAACTAAAAAAGACTGGTTCTTAAACATAACTGTTCAGAAAGAGCAGAAATTAAAGACTCATTATACTGATACCTTATCTATAGATCTTGGAGTAAAAAATATTGCGTCCGTGGTGCAGTATTCCAACAAGAAAACCAAGTTCTATGGGAAGGATATCAGAGAAACAAGAGGACACTACTTCCACTTGAGAGGGAAGTTAGCAGGGAAGAAAATCAGGGGTTTCTACAAAAAGATAAAGAACAGCAAAGAAAAAAGAATAACAAAAGACCAAATGCACAAAATAGCAAAGAGAGTTGTGGGTTGGGCTAAAAACACAAATTCAGCAATAGTAATTGGTGATTTGAAAGGAATTAGAAAGAATGGAATAAGAAAGAAGAATAACAAAAACTATAAAGGAAAGAAGTTTAACAGAAAGTTGAACTCTATGCCAAGCTATCAGCTATCACAATTTATAGAATACAAAGCAAACTGGGAAGGGATTTCAGTAGTAAAAGTAAATGAATCTTATACTTCTCAACTGTGTTGGAAGTGTGGAAATGAAGGAATAAGAAAAACTCAAGGATTATTTTGGTGTCCTGAATGTAGAAAAGAAGAAAATGCAGATAGAAATGGAAGTATAAATATCTGCAAACGAGGTTTAGGCTATATGTCTAAATCAGGGGCTGTTTTGGCACAGCCCGTAACTGAGGCAGAGGATATAAAGAAGTCAGCAAGCTTTTGTGGTTCAGAGTGCGATCTCAGAATCTCCCGATTTTAGTGAGGGGAGAGTGTCAAAACAATAATTCTACCGATACAGAAGTAAGAGAAAACCAATTAAGGCAATAACAGAAATTATAACCACAATTTTCAGCATCTTAGGAGAATTTGCAAATCCAAAAGGGATTGGACCAATAAAACCACCAAATGCGAATTTAGCTTTTCCTTCGGAATTAGAAACCAATGAGGATAAAATAAGAATTATCCCAATAAAAAAATAAATCCGATAGTTTCTTTCATAAAAAATTTTATTCTTTTCTTTTATTTAAAAAATAATATTATGAAAACAAGTGTTTCTGTAATAAAAGCGGATATCGGTGGTTGTCCTGGACATTCAACCTGTAACCAGAAGTTAATTGACAATGCAAAAAAGATTCTAAAGAAGTCAAGGGTAATCAATGACTCCTATGTGACTCATTGTGGAGATGATTTAGAATTGATAATGACTCATGGTAAAGGGGTTAACAATAAAGAGATTCATAAATTGGCCTGGAATGTTTTTGAGGGTTTGACAGATAAAATTTCAAAAAAAGAGAAATATTATGGGGCAGGTCAGGATTTACTGAAAAGTGCTTTTTCCGGTAATGTTAAAGGAATGGGTCCTGGAGTTGCTGAAATGGAATTTGAAGAGAGAAAGAGTGATCCTGTCTTGGTTTTTATGGCTGATAAGACAGAATCTGGAGCGTGGAATTTGCCTTTGTATAAAATTTTTGCAGACCCTTTTAATACAGCAGGTTTGGTAATAGATCCACACATGCATGATGGATTTATCTTCGAAGTTTTAGATGCAAGAACAGGAAAAACAGTTAACTTAACTTCACCAGAAGAAATATATGACTTACTCGCTTTAATTGGCTCTCCAAGTAGATATATAATAAAGGCGGTGTACTCAAAGAAAAAAGATATTGCTTCGGTAACTTCAACACAAAAACTTTCACAGATGGCAGGAAGATATGTTGGTAAAGATGACCCTGTGATGGTTTGCAGAGCACAGAGTGGTTTTCCAGCAGTTGGAGAAGTTCTTGAACCTTTTGCTTTTCCCTTCTTAGTTTCTGGATGGATGAGGGGCTCACATAATGGACCTTTTACTCCAGTTTCACAAGGAAATGCAAGATGCACAAGATTTGATGGACCCCCAAGAGTAATAGGTGTTGGTTTTCAGGTTACAAACAGAAAAATAATTGGACATCAGGACCTATTTGATGACCCTGCTTTTGATTTGGCAAGACAAAAATCTGGTGAAACTGCAGATTACATGAGAAGGCATGGACCTTTCCAGCCACACAGATTACCCGACGATGAGATGGAATATACAACAATGCCCGCCGTTATGAAAAAACTCAGAGGAAAATTTAAGTAATTTTTTATATTTTAGTTTTTTAATAAAATTTTTTCCCTTTTTAAGTTATATACCTAACAAGTGATTAAAACAAACCTTGTTAAAATTTGGATAAACAGGAATTAAAGATATATCTGCTACTAAATCACCAAATAATTATATGTCATAGTTAAAAATTAAAAAGTTCAAAACTTATAATATTGTTTAAACAATAAAAGACATTATGCAAAGAATAGAAATTATTGCAAAAGGTGAAGTTCAAGGAGTAAATTATAGGAGTAGAGTCAGGAAAATCGCAGAAGAATTTGGAGTTGTTGGTTATGTAGAAAACTTAGAAAATAGGGAAGTAAAAATTGTTGCAGAAGGGGAAGAAAAAGTTTTAAGAAACTTTGCTAAAGCAGTAAAATTAAAGGAAAATTTGATTAATGTCCAGGAATTAAAAGTAAAGTTTATGCCAGCCTCTGGAGAATTTAAATCATTCAAAATAAAATATTTAGGAATTTAAGGGTAATTATAGTAAGTTTTATATATTAATTTATTAAATATATTATGGTAGAACTATCGAATGAAGCTCAAGAACTATTATTAAAAGTCCAAACCCAAAACCAACAGTTACAAGAGTTGATTGCACAAAAACAGAATATAGAGAAACAGAGACAGGAGATTGAAGAAGCGGAAAAAGAGATAAAAGACAAGGAAGAAATTTATAAAGGAGTTGCAGGATTATTGATAAAAACAGATAAAAAAAAGGTTGAGGAGGAACTTGAAGAACAAAAAGAAATAATTTCTGTCAGAAAAAAACAGGTTGAAGAAAAAGAAAACCAGTTAAAAACAGAGTTGGAAGAAGGCCAGAAAAAACTAAGGTCTTTCGTTCAGAGTTCTAAACAAGCCGGATGATCTCTTTTCCAAAAGGAAAGAAAATCGCTATTCTGGTTCACCACAACGCGGATATAGACGCGATTGGCTCAGCAACAGCTCTTTTATTTGGGTTTAGGCAAAAAAATATC
Organism: Candidatus Aenigmarchaeota archaeon LH_S4; assembly: GCA_023659975.1. GTDB lineage: Archaea > Aenigmatarchaeota > Aenigmatarchaeia > QMZS01 > QMZS01 > QMZS01. The sequence goes on along the minus strand of JAGXOI010000001.1, from coordinate 3,564 downwards.
AGGGCAACTATTGGGGTTCCTAACTCCGTAGCGAGACAGGCAAGAAAATTATTAATTTATAGTGAGAGTAAAGTAAAAATAAATCTTAATTTGGAAGATTATGATGTAATTTTTATATTGGATACTCCAGTTCTGGAGCAGTTATATCCAATAAAAATTCCTAAGGGTAAAGAAATCTATGTTATAGACCACCACGAGAACACGAGAATTAGAGGAACAGAAGAGTATATAAGTCCAAGGAGGAAAGCAACCTGTGAAATGCTCCTGAAAGTGCTAAAAGATAACAATGTGAGAATTAACAAAAAAATTGCAGATTTGCTACTTGCAGGAATTGTTTCTGATACAAATCACTTTATTTTTGGAGACAAAATAACCTTTAAAATTGTTGTTGAACTTCTCAATTATAAAGCTGATTTGAGATTTGTGCTGAATTTAGTTAATAATCCTCCAAAGATCTCTGAAAGATTTGCAAAACTAAAAGGTTCTGAAAATTTAGAAATCTATAGGTCTAAAAATTATTTAATAGTGTTTTCAGAAGTTCAAAGCCATGAGGCTGCAGTTGCAAGGGGTCTTCTCTCCTTGGGCGCGGATGTCTCAATTGTTTTCATAGAAAAAGAAAATGAATTAAGAATCTCTGCAAGAGCAAATAAAAGAATTGTATCAAGTAAAAACCTGAATTTAAGTCGGGATATTTTCTCAAAATTAAGAGAGATTTCTGGAGGAGGTGGTGGGGGTCATGATGCAGCTGGTTCCTTAAACACTCCAGAAAAAGACAAAAAAGAAGAGATTAAAAAATTTATCTTTGAAAGACTTGAGGAAAAATTGGAGAAGTTAGAAAAAGTTTAAAAAATAAAAAATCACTTCAAATTTTCTAAAATTCTTTCTCCAAATTTAGTAGCAGCTTTTGGACCATTTGCTGTGATTATTTTCCCATCCTGCTCAACATCTGCTCCAGTATAGGTTGCTCCACTCTCTTTTAGAATTTCTATAAAATTCCCCTCTCCGGGATCCCAAATTGTTGCTTTCTTTCCCTCTAAAATTCCTGACTTAGCCAAAATTCCCGGAGCAATACAAATTGCTGCCACAATCTTACTTTTTTCATAAGATTCTCTGGCAATATCTAAAGCTGTTTGGTCATCATAGTAAACTGAAGCTCCACTACCTCCGATAAATACAATTGCATCATAGTTTGTCACATTAACTTCTTCTATATCTAAATCTACTTTTACTTTTATTTTCTCTATCATGCTAGTTGCCTCTTTAACATCCTTCGAAGCAACCTCAAGACTTGCTCCACTATTCTCAAAAACCTTTTTTGGTTCTAAAAATTCCTCATCCCTAAAATTAACTGGGGCAACTACCATCAAAATTTTCTTTCCACTCATATTTATATTAGGTTTTATTTCTTTACTTATACCTTCTCTATTAATACAACCACTTAAGAATACTAAACCAACAAAGCTCAATATTAGCAAACAAATAAGAAATAATTTTAGATTTGAAATAAATAATTAGATATTAATTAAATTATAGCCCCGTAGTGTAGTGGCCAAGCATTTGAGACCCTGGATCTCAAGACCGCGGAGAGCCTATTGAGACGAAGTCGAAGATAGTGTAAATGATCGAACTTTTTGAAGTTCGGCGGTATTCGAATCCGCGCGGGGCTATTTTGTTCTAATTTCTTTCCCAGAAATATCTGAAAGTATTTTCTCTAAATCCTCTAATAATCCCTTCCTATTAACCTCTTCTGATTCAAGTTCTTTTTTATTTTTTTCCAAGTGTTGTATCTGTTCTCTTAATTTTGCAATTTCCTGCTCTTCTTTTTCTGTGGTTATTTCCTGTTTCAGTTTTTTAATTTTTCTTATATTCTCTCTTAATCTATCTGAAATTATTTTGTATTCCCTTTTATTTTTATTTAATGAGAGTACAACCCTCTTTTCAATTTCCAAAAATTTTTTTCTTTTTCTTTCATTGCTTTCTATCTTTTTTATGTTATTTTTTACTTTCTTCGCAATCTCTTCAAAAAACCTTTGTTCTCTTCCAAGTAAAATTTCAGGATTTTCCAAAAAAGCCTTGATACCTGCCCTCTCTTTTTTATTGGCGATATACAGATATTCTCTGATTTGCCTACTTATCGAATTTACAGAATAGGTTGTATCCGAGATAATATTTTCTATTTGTCTTTCTAGAGAAATTTGTTTTTTTTCCAGATTCCTAAGTTCTTTGGCTTCATTAGAATTCTGGATTTTCAGAATTTTAGAGTTTTGCTCTTTAATTTCTTTCTTCAATTTTTCTATATTTTCATCAATTTCTTTCTTTTTATCTTCTTTTTGTTTATTGTCTAATCTATATTTTGTTATTTTACTTAAGAGTTCTCTTGCTTTTTTCTCTTTTTGGATTAGTGAATATTCCCCAGTAAGAAAGAGGTCAAAATCATCAAGTTCTTTCCTGAGTTTTTTTAGATCAGAAGATATTTTTTTCATTTGTTTTTGAAAAGGATTCAGAAGAATTTGAGCATCTCTTGAAAACTTATTCAATCTATCAAAAAGTTCCGAAATAATAGATTTCATTTGATATGGATCACTCTCTTTCTGTAGAGAGTCCAAAGCCAAAACAAACATTTTTTTTGAATTGTAGCAATAGTTTTTCCTACTGGTTTTTATTATGTTTGAAATATCTCTCTTATCTTCTAAGATTATCCTATCAAATTTAGCTGTTTCAAGTTCTGTAAACTCTTTATTTAGCCTCCTCAAATAATCAATGAAAAGAGATCTAAATTCTTTAATTTTTGAGTCAAATTCAGCTTTCTTTTCTTTTGTTTCTTCTTCAAGAAAATCACTAATCTTATCAAAACTAACTATCTGTTTTTCTTTTGGTTTATTTATCTGCCCAACTTTAGTTTTTTTAAATAAATTTTTCAGCCAGCGCATAAATTGGTGTAAATATAAACAACTAATAAATTTAAAATTAAAGATATTATGGCAAGATTTGGACATGGAAAAATCAGTAAATCAAGGGATAAATTAAAAAAGACTAAGAAGAAAGAAGGAATAACAAAATATCTGAGAAGTTTTGAAAAAGGAGAAAAGGTTGTGGTAAAGATAGATTCTACTTCCCAGAATTATCCTCATCCAAGGTATCATGGTTTAATTGGGGATATTAAGGAGAAAAGAGGAAGAGGTTATATTGTTGAGGTCAGGACAGGGAATAAGTCCAAACAGATAATTACAACCCCAGAACATTTAAAGAAAATATCTGCTAATTAAATTTGATAAAAAATCCTGTATTTTGTTTACTCTCTCATCGTGTTCTAATTGGCCAGACATTGATTAAATCTCCCCCCTATAGTATCTCTGGTTTCATTAATCCAGTTGTATTTATTTTTAACTTCAGGCTTCGGTTTTTTTTGTATTTTTTGGTTTATAATTAACCAGAAGGCAAGGAAACTACTGATTTAAATCGTGGAGATGAATTGCCCCTTAAATAGTTTAAAAACATAATTAAATATAGACGGACATGTCCTGTATTGTCTTCTGGGTATATCTTGGAAGACGGGGTTGCTGA
>JAGXOI010000019.1 GCA_023659975.1 Candidatus Aenigmarchaeota archaeon LH_S4 | reverse complement strand
CTGCTGGATTAATAAACTATTCTGAGGAGGTTGAGGAAAAATTTAATTTAAAGGTATTGCAGGTTTTTATGATTATGGGCATCTTGGAACTTTGATGAAGAGAAAAATAGAAAACTTTTGGAGAAAATATTTTTTAAGTTTAGATGAAAATTTTTATGAAATTGAGCCGAGTGAGATAATGCCTGAAAAGGTTTTTATTGCTTCAGGACACATAAAAAATTTTGTTGATACAATTGTAATCTGCAAAAAGTGCAAAGCTGATTTTAGGGCAGACCACTTGGTTGAAGAGAAAACAAAAGAAAGTGCAGAACATCTAACTGACAAACAACTAACAAAGAAAATAAGAGAATTAAAGATAAGATGCCCTAAATGTGGAGGAGAATTGGGAGGAGTTAATTATTTAAATCTGATGTTTCCATTAAAAATTGGTTCTAATGATAAAGGTTATTTAAGACCTGAAACAGCCCAAGGTTGTTATGTTGCATTTAAGAGAATGTTTGGGGCAACAAGAGAGAAACTACCTTTAGGTCTTGCAATAATTGGAAAGGCTTTTAGAAACGAGATTTCTCCAAGACAAGGAACTTATAGAATGAGAGAATTCACCCAGGCAGAATTACAGATTTTCTTTGACCCAGATAAAATAAATGAGTGTGAGAGTTTTGAGGAAGTAGAGAATTATAAATTAAAGGTAAAATTTTCAGACCAGAAAAGAGTAGATGAAATCCCCTGCAAAAAATTACTATATAAACTTCCAAAATTTTATGTTTACTATCTTGCAAAAGTCCAGCAGTTTTATTTGGATCTCCTGAAAATTAAACCTGAAAACTTCAGATTCAGGGAACTCAGCAAGGATGAGAGAGCCTTTTACAACAAATATCACTTTGATGTTGAACTTTTTACTCCAAGATTTGATAATTTCAAGGAAATCGGTGGAGTCCATTATAGGACAGATTATGATCTTAAAAGACATGAAAAAATTTCAGGAGAAAACCTACATATTACTATAGATAACAAGAAGTTCATCCCCCACGTCCTTGAACTCTCTTTTGGAATTGACAGAAATTTTTATTCTTTACTAGAATTATCTTTTTCTAATAAAATTCTAAAATTAAATCCAAAGGTAGCACCCTTTACTATAGGAATCTTTCCCTTGGTAAACAGAGATAATTTGTATGAAAAAGGGGATGAATTATATAAAGAACTTAAAAAGGAATTTGATTGTTTCTTTGATTCTTCTGGAAGTATTGGGAGAAGATATGCAAGAGCAGATGAGATTGGAACTCTTTACTGTATCACGATTGATTACAAAACTCTTGAGGATAATACAGTAACAATAAGAGACAGAGATTCAACAAAGCAGGTTAGGATAAAAATATCTGAATTAGGGGATATTGTAGAAAAATTAGTAGATATGGAAATTACTTTTGAAGATATTGGAAAAATAGTAAAAACAAGGAAGAAGAAAGAAGGTTATAGAATATGAGCTTGAGCGAAAAAATAACCAATCTATTTTTAGGGTGCAGACCTTTTGACAAATTTAACCAATAAATGGTTGCATTTAATAAATAAAAGGTTTAATTATGGCAAAGGAGAAGAGAAGAATGCCCCAGACAACTGCTGGATTAATAAACTATTCTGAGGAGGTTGAGGAAAAATTTAATTTAAAGCCGGAGGTTGTTCTTGGGCTTGGATTTGGAATCTGTGCTCTTGTGGTTATCTTTAGATTCTTGATACTCTAATTTCAATTATTTGGATAAAATTCTATGTTGCTATCTGCAAAAAATCCTTTAAGGAATAAAGTTGAGATTCTCTAAAACAAATTATTACTCCTGATTCTTTGCCTATTCCTATATCCCGAAGAGCATCCAAAAAAATCTAATCAACTTTCAAAACTCTATCAATTTTGATTTTATCCTTTTCAACCGTTCCAATTGCCCTTAGTTTGTCTTCAACAAAGACTGCAATTCTTTCCTCTTGGATAAACTTTTTATTTTTTAAGGGAATAGGAACTCCATTCTCAACTCTGCTTTCCTCTTCTTTTTTGATAGAAATCTTTTTTATTTTCAGCCTTGAAATTATTTCCTCATTTTTGATTAAATATTTTTCTTCTTTTAAATCTTCCAAACTAATGGTTTCTTCTTCCTTAAATCCATCAACACCAATTCTTCTCAAATATTTCATGTTCGCCCCACAACCAATTTCTTCACCAATATCAGAAAAAAGTTTTCTTATATAAGTCCCGTGCTCACAATCAATAAGTAGAGTTATATCTCTTTCATCAATCTTTTTTATTTCCAATCTGTGGATTGTTCTTTTCCTTTCAACTCTTTTAACTCTTGACCGGATTGGCGGTAACTGAATTATCTCCCCCTCAAATTCTTTTAAAGTTTCTACCAATCTTTCTTTTTCCACTTCTCTATGCAGGTACATAACCCCAAGATAAGTCTTGTCAAGTTTCTCAAACAAAGGAGCGAGTTTCCTTGCTTCTCCCAAAAGAATTAATAAAACTCCTGTAACTTTTGGGTCCAAAGTCCCTGTATGCCCTGCCTTTTTAACACCAAAAATTTTCCCAACCATCTCAACACAATCAAAACTTGTCGGTCCTGAGGGTTTGTCAAGAATTATTAAGCCTGAAGTCATTTTAATCAAAGTTCAACTCTTCAGTATATTCTTTTATTTCTGAAAAAAATTCTGAGCAAACATAAGGAATATTTTTAGCTAAAGGTATTAAAGAAGTTTTCTTAATCATAAATCCATAACCATGAATAAAAAAAGTGTCTGAAGGCAAGATATTCTCTAAGTTTATCTACTAATTTTTCTGAAATAATCTTATTTTCAGCAGAAAGTTCTAATAAGTCTTTATGCCAAGTATCTGACTTTAGTATATCAATATTTCTAGTTTTTAAAATTTGTTTTAAAATATTTTCAATTCCATTATAAATATTGTGTAAGAAGGTAGCAATAGCAGACAGTTCAATTACAGATTTTTCTTTTTTCTTCATAGCCATTTCCAAGTCTTTTAGTGTTCGTTCTACATTTTCTTTTTCTGCTTCAATCTTTTCGGATAAACTAACCATATATTTTTTCACCTTCCTCTTCTACAAGTTTAGTAAATTTTGATTTTTTGGATATGTCGACAAGGTCAACATTTTTTGGTAAATTTTTTAATAGTTCAGCGTAAAACTTAAAGAATAGTTTTGGGTTAATTCCTTTTATTCCAATATCAATGTCATTATATTCCTTATTTTTTTCAATAGAAGAACCAAACAAAAATACACTCGAAACTCTGTATTTTTTTGCACACTTCAAAATAATTCTTCTTTCATTTGATGTTAGCATAATTTATATAAAGATTAAGATAATTGAAACTATAAAAAATATCTTATTTTTGTAGTATGAGCCTAATACTCTTAAACTTTGGCAAAAAACTAAGGAGTCTTCCTGATTATCTCATAATAAGTCGCATCCCCTTCCTCATCCACAACAGCCCATAACATCTTTGCTCTTATATTGTGTGCTAATCTCACAGCTCTTGACAACTCAGGGAAGGAGCAGGTATAATTTTCGGGGACAGCATGAACAATCCATTTTGTATGTTCTTTTAGGGTTTTTGGTCCTCTCTTTAATTTTACTCCTCTTGAATAAACCCTGAAATGAGTTCCAAATTTAAAACCAGTCCTTACAAGAAGCCCCCTGTTTCTAAGTTCTTCATAAACCGTGTATTTCCACGGGAATTCAACATCAGCAGAGCAGAAATATTTATAAAGTTCCTCCTGGTTTATTTCTTGTTTATCTTTAAAAATTCTCAGCCTGTTTCTCTTCATCAGCAAAAAAGCCTCCTCAAGAGATAATTCATTTTTATCATCTTTTATCTTTCCGAAACATCCAATATCATAGACTTCCTCTGCTTCGGTTTTACCAAATATATAAACTTTGTTTTCTAAAAGAATCCCATCGTACTGTTTTTTCTTCTCATATCTCTTTTCTTCCTGTAATTCCCTATCAGGAACAGAAACCTCTTCAGATTCTCTCTTCTTTTTCTTAGTATCTGCTTTTTTTTTACTTTCCTCACTATTTCTTTTTTTTACTTTCATAATTCTACACCTTTCAATACATTATTAATTTTACAATCTTTACAGAAATCTTTTTCCTTGTAATCCAAATCCCTGACAGAACTTGTTTTGTGCATAATACATTTTATATTTGGGCAGTCTTTTAAACCCTCTATTTTTCCAACCAAATACAAAATTTCTTTTACTATTCTATTAACAAACAAATCAAAATTGGGTTTTTCCTGATAAAATCGTGGACTCATCCTATAAGTTGAGATCACTGCAGGACCCTCATATTCTGAAATAGAAAATACAAAACTTAATTTATCTGTGTAAAGATCAAAGTTGGTTATTGCAACTATTTTCCCTTTCAACTTTCTTAAACTATCCAAGATGACTTTAGCATTGTATTGTTTTCTGTAGACATTTAGAGCTGTTTTAGGAGGATCGTTTTTAGCATAAACTCTGACAATAAAATCTTTTTTCTTCAACTCCTGTTTTATGGCATCAATTATATCTCCACCTACTCTCCCTAATGGGACTATATCTAATTTAATTCTCATAATCTATATTATAATATTATCAATATACTAATTGGTTAGAATGCAGGAGGCAGGATTCGAACCTGCGAACCGACTAACGGACTGGATTACTCATTTTCTTTCTTGTTCTTTTAAAAATTCATTTTAAAGAAAGAAAATCTCCTTGAGTCCAGCGCCTTTTTATGTAAACTTCTTCTTTTTGACTCAAGGGTTTTTCTTGAAAGAAAAAGCCTTGACCACTTGGCTACTCCTACATAAACTAATTAAAAACCAAAAATTAAATGTTTAAGTAAAAACAAAAAAAATTACAAATCATAGCTTCTTAGTGTTTTTCTTCCATTTGCCTTTGCCCTATTTGCAGCTTCTCTAATCATACCCTCAACTTTTGTTGAAAGAGCATCAGCGAAGTCTCCTGCAACATTTACATCTGCTTTCTTTACCACTTCCTTTACTTTTGATTGAACAACTAACATTTCTGTCATAATAGTATTATATTCCTATTTATAAGGCTTTTAAATAGGGGGATTTTGAGGTAAATCTATATTAATTAGTTGAAGGGCTTAAATAAATCTTTGATTATTTACCACAAATCAATATTATGTTTAGAAAGGTCATGGTTTTTGGTACTTTTGACCCTGTACACCAAGGCCATTTAAATTACTTTGAGCAGGCAAAAAAAGAGGGAAATTTTCTGATTGTTGTTATTGCAAGAGACAAGACTGTTATAAAAGAGAAAGGCAGAGAATTATTAGAATCAGAAAAAGAAAGGCTAAAAAAAGTCAGAGAATTAAAAATTGTGGATAGGGCCATTCTCGGAGATTTAAAAGACAAACTCAAGGTAGTAAAAGAGGAAAATCCAGAGGTTATTTGTCTCGGTTATGACCAAAAAGTTGATTTAAAAGAACTCAGAAAAAATTTGAGAAAATTAGGGTTAAAACCAGAAATAAAAACGATGAAACCCTTTAAACAAGAGAAATACAAGAGTTCAATACTTAGAGAAAAACAGGAATTTGTAAGTAAATAGATACTTAAAAATATTTGATAGAACAACCTTTTAACCAAATTATCCAATAAAGGGTTGCAATTTACTTGTTTGGGGTGCAGTTCTTGTTTTTTCAGAGAAAAAACTTTTCTAAAGGGTTGCGCAATAAAAGCCTTATTTCTAATTAATTTATGAAAGTCCTTCTTGGGAAAAATGTTATAGATAAACCTTTTTATTGGGAAGTTGAAAAAGAGAAGAATCCTCACCTAGTTGTTCTCGGAACTTCTGGTTCAGGGAAAACAGAAACACTTAAATCAATAATTCATGAATTAAACAAAAACAAAGTACCAAGTCTAATTATAGACTTTCATGATGAATTCTCTGCTCTTGCAACTAATTTGTTAAATTTGAGGGAAGTTAGTATAAACCCTTTGGAAATTGCTGCTAATGAAAGACCTGAAAATATTGTTTATGAGATAGCAGATATTATAAAGAAAATATTCAGACTTGGAGAAATACAAGAATCAATTTTAAGAAAAGCAGTAAGGCAGAGTTATTTGGATAAAGGAATTAATTTAAAAAATAAGGGGACATCTAGCGAATTTCCAAACTTTTCTGATATTGAAAGAAATATCTACAAACAGGAAGATTCTAAAAACAAAAGTTCTGTTGCCTCTCTGGTTAGTAGGATAGAAGCTCTTTTTGATATTGATATTTTTAAAGCCAGCACCAATATAGAATTTTCAGAATTAGTAAAAGAAACAACAGTTGTTGAACTGAAAGATTTTCCAACTGAAACAGTAAAGTCAGCAATTGCGGAATTTTTCCTGAACAAAGTTTTTTATTATTTATATTCCTTAGATAAATCAAAGAAATTAAAGATGTATTGTGTGATAGATGAGGCTCACAGACTGATGTATGAGAACTCTCCATTAGATAAATTACTTAGAGAAGCCAGAAAATATGGTGTTGGGGTTATCCTTGCCTCCCAGAGACCTGCTGACTTTAATGAAACTGTTTTGGCAAATGTTGGTGCTATCTTAAGTTTTCAGTGCAGTCTGGAGAAAGATGCGAAATTTGTTAGTAAACAATTGAATTTAGAAACAAGAAAAATAAAAAATCTAATTGAGCCCGGAGCAGGATATATAAAATTCTCAAGAAATGAAAAGGCAGAGAAAGTCAAAATAACACCTTTGGGTGAAAGAGCAAATTTAAAAAAAGAGAAACATCCAAAAAAGATAGGAGAAGAAGAGAAGCCTGTTATCAATAAAGAGGTAAAGGAAGAAATAAAAGAAGAGAAAAAAGAACCCGAGAAAGAAAGAGGAGAAGATTCTCTGAAAGAAAAAAATAAAGAGGAGAAAAAACTCAAATTCCCAAAAGTTTCCAGGTTAAAAAAAATATTTTTCTACGAGGGAGAAAAAACTAACAGAAAAACTTTGTTTAGAATTTTCTTTATTTCCCTGTTTTTGTTATTTAGTATCTGGGGTCTCTACTCTTTAAGTTTTTATTCTCTCTTATTTTTCCTGCTTGCCCTGATCTGGATACCACTCTTCCCAGAATCACTAAAAATCAAAAGTAAAAATCTAAAATTATTTAACTTTTTTAGGGTTATTTTGAGTTTCCTTCTTGCTATTCTTTTTTTGATTTTTATTTAGTTGAGAATAAACTTCTTTTATACAGAAGTTAACTATTGATTAATGAAAACTTTTGCTATTGAGTAATCCCTGTTTTTCTGAGAAAATATGTATTTGACTTCAACTTTTTCTGGTTTTACTTTGATTTTTTTTGTAACTTCTAACTTCAACAATTCTTTGGTTGGTGTTGGCTGATTTGTATGAGCTACTTTGAGTTCTAGTTCACTTCTATTAAGAAACTCATTCTCAACTTTTTTGAGAATCTCCATAAGTAAACCTTTTTGTTGATTAAACATACTAAAAGGCTTCACTCTTTTTTCCAAAGGAAAATTAAGTTTTTAAAAGAAATATTAATAATAAAAACAAATTAAAATATGGACTGGAAAATTCCTGCAACAATTGTAATCCTTATAGTAGTGGTGTCTTTAGGAGTATTACCTTTTTTTTCAACAAATTTCTCAGATTCCCTGACCGGGTTTTTTTCTCCAGTTAAGGATTTGTTTAGTAATATTTTCCATAGAGAAATAGAATCTGGGGGTAAGGTGGTTTTATATTTATCAACCAATAAACTGGGTAAATTGGAAATTGGGATTCCGACAAATGTCTATTTTAAGTTAAATGATAACTATAGTTTAACTATGGATGACAAAAATTTAGTAGTAAAACAAAATTTGCTACTGAAAAATTTCACAGGTACAATCAATTTTAAGAATTTTTCTATTTCTGGGGAAGTAACAGGAATATCTTCAGAAAATTTTGATTTAGAGGGAAGTTCCAAAATACAGACAGACAACAAAAAGTTTGAAGAATTAACAATTTCAAATTTGCAGATTGCCGAATTGACAATACCCAAAGGAAGGATAAAGACGGAAAAACCTAGAAAAATTGAGGCAGAAATAGATGATACTAGTAAATTGTATGGATTTATAGGAACTTTAACTTATAAAAATAATACAGCCTTATTTGAAGGGAACTGCACTAAATTCCAGATGGAAGGACTTAGTTTAGGGGAATAAGATCAAATTCTCAATTCTTTAAATTCAACTCTCCTCTTTTCAATATTTTCCTTAATTTGATTTTCTTTCTCTGTCAGTTTGCTTTTTCCTGATTTTACCTCAAGAAAAATGATTTTTTTAATATCTCTTTCTGCGGCGCCATCAAAAACAACAAAATCAACTGGGGAGCCAATAAATCTTGCGTCTGTTGGGTTAAACTTAAATTCGGGCAAAAATGGGGCTAACTGCTCCTTGAATTTTCCCTCCAAAACAACCCTACTCTTTTCAATTGCTTCCTTTCTGATTTCTTTTTCTTTTCTGATTTTTTTGATAAGAAAATAAATTAAAAGGATATTTACAGCGAACAAAACTATGATTATAATATATAAGATGTTCATAAGTAGGTTATGATAATAAAAGGAATCTGCCAGATTTGTGGAAAACCGGGAATAATGCATTCCTGCACAATGTGTGGAAGATTGGTTTGCTCTGACTGTTATGATTCAAAAAGAGGTTTATGTAAAATTTGTGCATCGAAATTTACTCAACAATAATTTCATCTCCTGTATCACACCCACCTATAACTCTAATCTTATCATCAATTAAAATAGAATTTTGCAAGATAATAGTTGCGGTTTCTCCTAATTCCAGAATTTTAGGTTCACTTCCCTCTTCTTCTTCAATAGTACTTATAGTCCTATTTTCACCATTAACATAAACTCTAAATTTATCCAAATTCAACTTTGTACCCCCTTTATTTTTTATAGTTACATTACTTCCATCAACTTCCAAAATCACAATATTTGAACTTTGGCTGCAATATACTTTCTCACTTCTTTCTTCTATTTTTTCTCCAGATTTGTAAATTGTTGTGTGATAAAAATAGAAAGAAGTAGATATTATAACTATTGTTATAATAATTAGGAGTATTTCGCCGATTATTTCACTAACTCCTCTCATTATCTAATTTTCACAAAAAATTAATTTCAATCATTTATATTCTTTGAAACTTCTGAGTTCAATTTATTTGCTTTTAAATAAGCTGTTCTTACTAAATCAGGCAACAACTCTTTTACAGGTAATTTAAGATTTAAACCCAAATTTTTGGTGTTTTGCCAAGTTTTTTGTAATAGTAAAGATATATTCTCTTTTGTTGGATAACCAATATTAACTGTTAGTTTAAATAAATTATTTGTTACAGTAGAAATCTTTTCTTTAAAGTAATTTTCATCCAATTCCAAGACACTTTTATTATAAGCAATATTCTGACTATAACCAAGTTCAGGCTGGATTGTTAATTCTAAAGGCTCAATATGTAGCATATTTAGAAGGGAAACTAAATTTGAATTTATTTCTTCTCCACTCCTACAAATCACTTTCGGTTCTTTTATTACTATTTTTCCATTTTTTATTATCGTCTGAATCTTGAATTGTTTGAATATAGCGATTGCTGGACCAGCTTGAATTTCTGTATTCCCAGAGTTTATTTCTATATCAGAATTTATAACCTCTCCAACTTTTGCTTTTCTTTTAACTTTTACTCTTCTCAGAGTTTTTACAATAGAAAAAATAGGTTTGTTTGAATAGATTATTGCGGGTTGTTTTAGACTATTTATATTCAAATTATTCTCTTTTAAACCAAATTCTAAACTTCTTTTCTTCTGGATTAAAGTATAAATTTCTTCTTCTTTTAGTTTGTTTCTGATTTCATGTAATTGTTTGGAAGGTAACTTGTTTAAGTCAAAAAGAAGGATTGATTTATAATCCTTTAACAACTCATTGATTTTTTTTAGTCCCTCAACCTTTTTTTTGGATACCATTTTCAACCTTTACTCACCATTACATTAATTAGGTTAAAATTTAAGAAGTGTTTTAGTGGTTGAGAATTAGAGATAATCTAAGACAGGCACTCTAAGACTCTTGGATTAATATATTCTCTTTCCCTGAGAAATTTACTAATCTCTCTATCTGGATACTCGGCTTTTTCTAGAGCCAATACTCCACCCAAATCAGCTAGAATCTCTTCATTTCCAAAAAGGTCAAGACCAGATCTATCTCTTAATTCCTGTTTATTCTCTAAGATAGATTTTATCTGTTTATCATGTTTTTTTGCTTTTTCTGAATTAAAATTTGTTGGTTTTGGATTTAAGTTCATAAGTTTGAGTTCGTCATATAAATCTGATAATCTGCCAAGATAAAACAAGGCATAAGTTTCTTCACGTCCTCTTGTGTTTAAAGTTTCTTTAGGGTCTTTTTCTAAATAATAAAATATGTTTAAATTTTCTCCAGGGTCTTTTTCTAAATAATAAAAATCATAATAACCTATTTCAACTTCAGATAAATCATTAGAATACCTGCAGGTACCAACTACTTTATCCTCGTATACACCTCCTGTTGGTAAAGAATAATAACAGTTTATATAAGGAACATAACCTCTATCTAAAAAAGATTGTCCTCTATTTAATTTAGTATTTATATTAAGAGCCCTAAAATATACCTGTCCATTTTGCCAATAATTCCCTTCTTTCGTATTTACCATTAATAAATAAGTATTTAAATTATATAAAGATTTCGGTGATAGAATCTATATTTCCACAAGTTATTTCTGCCTATTGTTACATCAATTTTATCGGCTTACTCATGGTTAATTTTAAATATACCGATTTTATTAAACCTCCTTTTCCTTCAATACTTTCCTTTAACTTATCATAAGTAACATTAAAATTTTCAATTATTTCTTCATCCTTTGATTTCTCTGTTCCTATTGGAACCTGAATTATTGGATTTTTTATAAGGTTTACAGAAATTGTTTTCTCCAAATCTCTAATAGTAGCAGATAAATCTTTTGTTACTGGAGAAATGGGAATCAAGCTTTTGTTTCTTGGGCCAATATACTTTCCAAGGCTTTTTGCAACTATTGGCATTAGTGTTGCCTCTACTACAAAAAAATCGTATTCTTTTGCAATTTTTTTGCCTTCTTTCTTATCAAAATCCAGCTCATTTTTTGTCAACACTTTTTTACCTGTTTCTTTTGCTTTTGTCACTAAGGAATCAACAATAAAGCAAATTTCCCTATCTTTGATTTTGTAGGGCAATTTTATTCTCTCCCTTATCCTGTTCTCGGGTTTTTTTAAATCCAGATTTGAAATATTAACCACCAAATCAAAGGTTTGACTAAAACCTTTCTTATTTTCTTTAAGTTTTTTAATATCTTCTACTTTTAGTTCCACCATTATTTTAATTAAAATTAAATTTAAGATAGTAGAAACTATTGGTAGTAATTACTTATCTTTACATCTTTATGGAGTTTCTGAATTAAAGGTATAATAACTGATGCAGATTTCCAACCCAAACTATTATTTGCCCTTTCTTCAGCCATTCTTTTTTGGGTTACACAAGCAGCTGTTTCTCCGTGTTCTTTTTCAGATAGATAATTTCCTATATGTCCTATCAATTCGTGGTCCATTCCACTTTGATCATAAATTTCTCTTAGATATCTTGGTAAAAATCTTGCATGATTTTTTTCATAAACTCTAACTTTTAGTTCATCTTTTGGCTTTCTGGAAATTACATACTTTGGTTCTTTTTCTTGAAAAGATATTAACTCAGATACCTTTTCGTAACTTGCATGACCATACCAAACATTTGGTTTTTCTCCCTGTAATAATTCTAAATCAACTTTATTGAGATAGTCCAAAACAGAATCCTCCAACAGATTTTTCTCCCTCGCAGTTTCTATACTATCTCTTCTCCATCTTTCCAAGTCTTCTGGTTTTATTCTATATGCTTCTACCATTTTCATCACAATATAATAATTATTTAAACTATATATAATTTTCGGAGTCTTGTAGAAATCCTGTAGCAAAGACAATAAACTTCTCTCAATATTGTGAACTATAGCCTTAAACTTTGTCTCTCTAAACTGAGTAAACCATCGCTTACTCCTCA
>JAGXOI010000018.1 GCA_023659975.1 Candidatus Aenigmarchaeota archaeon LH_S4 | reverse complement strand
AAGGGGAATTCATCTCCACGAATAAATTCGGGAGTTTTCTTGCCTTTGGTTAACTGTAATAAATTAAAATTTAGTAGATTATGGAAGATAAAGAAAAAAACAAAATTGGTTTTTATGGGTCTGTGATTTTATTAATTATTTTAATAGTTGTCTCGGGTTACTCCTTACTCTCTGTTTACAAAAATTCTGAGAAGATGGCTTCCCATTATGGGACAGGAATTTCAAAAAACTGGGCTGATGCAATGAACTGGCTTAAAAACAACTCCCCTGAGTGTACAGTAATCACAACTTATTGGGACCCTGGTTACTGGATTGCAGCTCTCTCTGCAAGAAAAGTAATATACGATGGAGGAAGTCAAGGTAGTATAAGGCATACTCCAATTGATGAGTTGAACGGTTTGGATTGTGTCTTGGACAGAGGGGGTTATATAGAGGAAGAAGACGGAAAAGAATATTGCGTAACTTCAAGGATGCAGGATATGGCTGGAGTACTTTATACTTCAAATGAAACAAAGGCAGCAAAAATATTAGAAACTTACTTGGGAAACTGCTCAGAAATGTACGAATTAGCATCAAATGATTTGATTGGAAAATCTCATTGGTGGAGTTATTTTTCAAACTGGGACCCTGAAAAGGGTAAAGGTCAAGCCTATGATTATGCCACGGTAAGGCTACAAGATCAGAGAAAGTTATTGCTTGAAAATGGTACTGCTCTAATTTATGGTCCATTTAACCTAAAAATTATTTTTGAAAATAATACCCAGAAGATTGAACCATTACTTTTACAGGAAGGAAAATATCATAAAATTAAACATATGGTAATTACCAAAAACAATACCCACATGAAACTAAATTATTCAGATGCAACCGTCCCAGGAACTCTGTGGGTAGATCCAAGCATGAAGCTAGTAATTTACATGCCAGAGCAGATTGAGAACTCTATGTTTACAAGAATGTTTTTCTACGATGGAGAAGGCTTGGAATATTTTGAGCCTGCTTATATAAATCCACAGGTAAAATTGTTCAAATTTAATATTGAGAAGTTTAGGGAAGATTTAGAAGCTGGAAAGATTTAAATATATATAAGCTATTTTTTTATTATGTTTAAAAATTTATGGATAAAAAGAAAATAGTACCATTTATAAAGAAATTTTTTAAACCAAATCAACTAATAGTGATATTATTCATTTTATTAATTGTTCTTGCAGTTATTCCATCTGTTGGTTATTGGAAATCTGATGATAAAATTGTCTTTTATAAAGGAGGTAATTTCTGCGCTTTACATCCAGAAGAAGAATATGATGAAGTCTGCAGACCAAAATTCTATTATTGGAAATTAAACAAAATTCTGTGGCCGGTAAATTTGATTAGCTTAACTACTTCTCAAAACAGCGTGATTTATGCGGATTCATCTGCTGAATCATATAATATTCCTACTACAATCCAGAATACGGAATTTCTTGGATTATATATTTCAAGCTATTTTAATGAACTTAATATTCATATTAGCGAATTCAGACATGTAAATAAATTCCAATCTCTTACTGAACACATAATTCCAAGAATATTAAAACCAGCCATCCTTATAATTTATTGGTACCTATTAGCTTGTATAATTAGCTTTTTACTCCTTTATTTTTTCTTTTATTATAAAAAATACCCTAAGATTAATCTTTTAACAATCTGCTTTTCATTTTTAATATCTATCCTTTGTCTAATATATGGATTTTATTTAGGATTTTTTATTCCTGCTTTAGAAACTACAAAAAATCAAATAGTTGGCAGAGTTTCTGAACATTTGACACTCTCCACGATTAAAATCGGGAGATTCTGAGATCGCACTCTGAACCACAAAAGCTTGCTGACTTCTTTATGAACTCTGCCTCAGTTCTGGGCTGTGCCAAAACAGCCCCTAGTTTAGACATATAGCCTAAACCTCGTTGGTCTTTTCATTGTATAAGCACCGAACCTCTTATTTAGTTGTTGCCAACGGTTTACAGGTGTAGTGTTTGAAGTTTTAACCTTTCTCCAGCACAGCTATAGAGAAAGAACTCCATAAATATATACAGAAAACTTTAAATACCCCCCTTCCCAGCCCAATTCATCTACCCTCAATAAATTCGGTAGCTTTCTTAGGGGTTATTCTGTAACCAACCAATTTATAAATTATTTTCCAGATAAAATTCCTGTTGGTAGGGAACTTTACTTAGATAGGATTGATATTTTTTATATTGAGCCAATAGGTAAAATCTTAATCATTTTAGGAAGTATCTTATTTGTGTGGTGTTTATATAAATTAATAAGATTTAACTTTTCCTCAAAATCTGAAAAACAACATTTATAAAATAGATGCAAACCTAAGTATCATTATTATTATCAATAAGGATAACCTTAAATATATTTATGTTTATTTATGAGAGTCCTTGAATTTGTAAAATGGTTGGAAGAACTTGAAAAACCAGTAATAACAATAAATGATGTTTGCAGGATTATTAGAAAAGAACAAAATTATTCTTCTGTGTTTATAAATAGGTTGTTAAAACAAAAATACATCAAAAAAATAGAGAGAGGAAAATATTGTCTACCAGATACTTCGCCTTTTGCTGTTTCATCCAATCTGATCTTTCCATCTTATCTCTCTTTCCTCTCAGCATTAAATTATTATAATTTAACAACACAAATTTCTAACACTTTATTATTGGTTTCTCTAAAACAGAAAAATGAACTTTTGTATGAAAATTACAAAATAAAAATCATAAAATTTTCCAGAGAAAGATTTTTTGGTTTTAAAAGGGTGAAGATTGGAGGTAAAATTTTGTATGTTGGTGAAATAGAAAAAGTAATAGTAGATTCTTTACACCTGCCAAAATATTGCCCAATAACAGAAACTTTTTTTGCTTTGAATGATGGAAAATACAAAAAAAATAAACTAATTTCCTATGCTTTAAGGTTCAAATCAAATGCTGTGATTAAAAGGCTTGGTTATCTGTTGGAATTGCTTGGTAAAGATATTTATTCAGATGTCAAGGATAATATAAATAATAAATATGATCTCCTAAATCCTTTCACAAAAAAAGGAGAAAAAAACAAGAAATGGAAACTAATTGTTGGTGAGGTCTTAAAATGAAGAGAGAAGAACTAGCAGAGTATTCAGCAACGACAGGGTTTAATATCTGGCAACTTGAAAAAGATTATTTGCAACATTTATTTTTATTGTTTCTCTCAATAAAATCAAAAAATGAACTGATATTTAAAGGAGGGACAGCATTACAAAAAGTTTATGGGTCAAACAGATTTAGTATAGATTTAGATTTTACAGAAGTAAAGGAAACAAAAAATTTAATTCAAAATATATCCAAATCTTTTACTGATTTTGGTTATTCATCAGCTATCAAAAAAATAAATGAAGACTCAAGTCTGGTTTTCAAATTAATTTCTAGGGGACCTCTTTATAAAGGTTCGGAAAGGAGTTTATCTGTATTAAAGATAGAAATAAGCAGGAGAGAAAAAGTTTTATTAAATCCAAAACTTGTTGAAATTGTTCCAGTTTACAGGAATGTATCTCCTTATATAACACTTGTAATGGATGAAAAAGAAATTCTTGCAGAGAAAATAAGAACAATCCTGACAAGAAATAAAGCAAGGGATATTTATGATTTGTGGTTTTTGTTTAGAAAAGGAATAAAAATGGATGAAGATATAGTAAATAAAAAATTAGAGATATCCAAGATAAAATATTATAGGAAAGACTTTTTACTAAAAATAAAAGAAAGAAAAAATATTTGGGATAAAGAATTATCTCTTTTGGTTCACTCGGTTCCAGATTTTTCATTGGTATTTTCTGAAATTAAAGAATATTTGTGATATTGAACCATTACTTTTACAGGAAGGAAAATATCATAAAATTAAACATATGATAATTACCAAAAACAATACCCACACGAAACTAAATTATTCAGATGCAACCGTCCCAGGAACTCTGTGGGTAGATCCAAGCATGAAGCTAGTAATTTACATGCCAGAGCAGATTGAGAACTCGATGTTTACAAGAATGTTTTTCTACGATGGAGAAGGCTTGGAATATTTCGAGCCTGCTTATATAAATCCACAAGTAAAATTGTTCAAATTTAATATTGAGAAGTTTAGGGAAGATAGGAAAAACCAAACTAGTTAATTCTTTTCATATCTCTCAGCAAGAATTGATTTATAATCTATATTTTTATTTTCCAAATAACCTAACAAAAAAATCATATCTGAAACTGCTTTTTCATAATTTTTATTTTTGCATGATATTTTCAAATCATTATATCTTTTTTCTGCGAAATCTTCATTTAATTCTCTTGATTTAGAGATTGATTCCCTCATACAATCAGGTAGACCAATAAGATTATTACTTATTTTTAGGCCTTTAACCATATTCTTCATATCTTTATATTCAAAAGAGATATACTCTCTTTTTCTTGCTTTAGGGTAATTTTCTATAATATCCTTACAAAGAGTATTATAATATTCACTCATATTATTTAAGATTATGTTTGTTTGATTATTAATTTCTTCAAGAACCTCTTTTTCAGTTTTATTCAAATAATAATCTTTATTAATATAATAACTTTTATGAACCCTGTTTTCTAAAATAGTTATATAAACTGCTGTATCTGCAACACCCTCTGCGGTTTCGTAAACACCTAGAATAAAGTTGAATAGATTGCCGTAAAGATCCCCACGACTTTCACAAGTATAGAAATTATTCAATTCTTGTATTCTATATTTAGTAGAACTAGCTAATAAAGCTAAATCATCAACTGTATGTATTGAGAAATTTTTATAAATTCTGTTGTGCATAAAACCTTCTTCAGATGTAGTAATACAAGCTATTCTTTCAGAGTGATTTCCTTCTGGACAATTATTTGGAATATCCTGATAATTCTTTTCAGAATAATTTTTATATTTTTGTATTCTCTCCTCTTTAATTTCTTTGGTACTAATTAAAGTTTCGTTCATGAGTTCTAAAGAAAACTCCTTTGTATTATAAAAAATTTGATAAGAGTGTATGAGATATGTAGTTAGTATAAATAATACTAATAAAAAGGATATAATAGTTAATTTTTTAAATTTACTTAAATCCTTAAAATCTATAATCATTTCTTAATTTTCTTCTTTATCTCATCCACTGTCTGAGGATTTGCTAAGGTTGATAAGTCTCCTAAGTCCTCTCCTGTAAAAAGTTTTCTTAAGATACGTCTCATGATTTTTCCGCTTCTTGTCTTTGGAAGGTCTTTGACAAAAAAGATTTTCTGTGGTTTTGCGATCTTCCCTATACCCTCTGTAATTAACTTTAAAATGTCTTTTTCAGTGGCTTTCTTTTTTGGGTTTAACACAACAAAAACAACAGGGGTTTCACCTTTTATCTTGTGTGGGATTCCTACAACAGCACATTCTGCAACCTTGTTGTTGGAATCAATTATATTCTCTAATTCTCCGGTTGATAATCTGTGTCCTGCAACCTTAATCACATCATCTGCCCTGCCAACAATCCTTACCAATCCTTTCTTATCTTTGTAAGCTATGTCCTCAGTAAAATAAACTTTGTCTCCATACTCACCAAAATAAGTTTTCTTGTATTTCTTAGGATTTTTGTAAATACCCCTCAATATTCCAGGGCTGAAAGGAGGTAAAATTACAAGATTTCCTTTCTGGTTTGCTTTAACCTTATTCCCTTTGTTATCCAAAATGTCTGTTTGCACACCTGGGAAAGGCATTCCCGCGAAGGTTGGTTTGAAAGGTCCCACTCCTGGTAAGGAGGTAATTAAAATTCCACCAGTCTCAGTTTGCCACCAAGTATCCAAGACAGGGCACTTTTCTTTTCCAACTTGAGCAAAAAACCATTTCCAAGCTTCCTCATTTATTGGTTCTCCAACAGAAGCAATTAATTGCAAAGTCTTCAAGTTTTCCTTTACTTTTCCCACTTCCTTCTCAAACATTCTTATTGCAGTAGGTGCAGTGTAAAAAGTTGTTACACCATATTTTTCTATTATATGACACCATCTGTCTAAAGAAGGGTAATCAGGAGCACCTTCATATAAGACAAAGGTAGTACCGTTTAGTAAAGGGCCATAACAGGAGTAAGTATGGCCTGTTATCCAACCAACATCAGCAGTACTCCAAAAAATATCATCATCGAAAAGGTCAAATATCCCCTTTGCTGTCCAGTATGCCTGAACAGAGTAACCTCCGCAGGTATGGATTATTCCTTTTGGTTTCCCAGTTGAACCAGAAGTAAACAAGATAAATAATTTATCCTCTGAGTTCATTTGTTCTGGTTTACAATAATCTGATTGCTCTTTGATTAAGTCATCAAAAAAACAATCTCTTCCTTTAACAAATTTTATTTTGTTACTTGCCCTCCTTACAACAACTACTTTTTTAATCTTTGTTTCTTTAATTCCTTTATCAGCGCCATCCTTTAAATTAATTATTTTACCCCTTCTATAATATCCGTCACATGTTATTAAAACTTTAGCATCTATTTCCTGCATCCTTATTTTCAGGGCATTGGAAGAAAAAGCAGAAAAAACAACAGAGTGGATTGCTCCAATTCTTGCACAGGCAAGCATAGATATTATTGTTTCAGGAATCATCGGCAGGTAAATTCCTACTCTATCTCCTTTTTTTACTCCTAACTTTTTAAGAGCATTAACAGTTTTGTTTACTTTTCTGTATAGCTCATAATAGGTTAATTTTATCTCCCTCTCTCCAAGAGGTTCTGGCTCAAAAATCAGAGCAACTTTATTTCTTCTTTTTTCAAGATTTCTCTCAAGACAATTATAAGAAATATTTATTTTACCTCCCTGAAACCATTGAAAATAAGGAGGTTTGTGAGCAAAAGTTTTATTCCATTTTTTAAACCAATACAATTCCTTAGCAAGTTTCCCCCAAAACTTTATTGGATTTTTGCTTGCTTCTTTATAAATAGAATTATTATTTATCCAAGCCCTTTTTTTAAATTCTTTATCTGGAAAATACAAATTCCCTCTCTTTATCAGTTTTCCCATAAATATTCAATTCTTTTAATATAAAAGTTAACAAAAATGAAAATAAAAAATAGGTATTTAGAGTTCTTTTATTTTTTCTGATATGAACTCTTTTAACTCTTCATTGCCTGCTGGTATTGCTATAGATTTTTTATATCTTCTGCTTCCATCTGGAGCAAAGTATCCCCTTGCAATCTGCAAGAATTCATTTTCCCCGTTTTCACTCTTTGCCAATTTCCTCGCTATTTCTAGGAAGTTATTTGTTCCGAATTTTCTTTCTTCACTTTTCAGTGTTTCAAATTCAACCATTTGTTTTCACTAAATTAATTTGTTTTTAAACTTTAAATAGATAACCCTTTTAAAAAAGCTTAAGATAAAGGGAATTAATTAAAACCAATAGCTATTATGAGATATAAGGGGATTTCTCATTCTTTAGAAATTTTGATTGGCTTAATTGTCTGTGTATTTATTTTGATGATTGCTTTTAAACTTTTAGGTATTTACAGCGCTTATCAATATGAACAGCAGGCACAAATCACAGCAAAAAATCTACAGACTGCAATGAATAGAGTATGTGTTTCCGGGCAGCCGATGGAAGTAAATGTTAATTTTCCTCAGGAATTAAGGAGTGGGGGGACAGCTCCAGACCCTATAAGTATTATTTGGAGAAAAGTCACAGGAGGAAAAGATGTTTCAGTTACAAAGGCTCTCAGGTATATGACTGCTGTACAATCCTATGGAGACCCCTGGTATGTTCTTTATTATGAAGATTTTCCCCAGGGAGAAGATTCTGGGTGGAGTGGTTGGAGTGAAGTTGCTGCTATGAGGATTTCAAGTGCATATTTTAAAACATTAGATACGGCTATTTGCATTGCTACTGCAGCTGTTCCTTTTTATTCAGATATGAAAAGAGCTGGAACTGCAATTGCTAAATATGGTAGAAAAGGACTAGATGATGTTGTAGAAGGTCTTAGAAGATCCTCTAACACAAATAAACTAATAAAGCAAACAGACGACGCTCTTGAAATAGCAAAAAGATCTAAATATTCTACAGGTGAAAGAATGTGGATGAATAACATAGGAAGAAAAATAATTACTAAGAGTAAAAAAGCAAAAGGGAGTTTGGGAAAAATATTTAGAAGGCTCAATCAAGTGAGTACTTTGGATGTAAAAAAACACATAACCGCTTTTAGAAAGAGTGAAGGATTTTTGGATGATAGTGCTGATGGAATTAGTGATTTACTAAGAGTTCATAGAGGAGAAGCGATAGTTAGAAACGTTGATAATGAGAAAGCAATTTTGTCTAAAATAGATAATTTGAAACATGGTGGGATTACAGAGAAAGAATATGTGAATGGATTAAAAAAGTTAAAAGGTTCAGATAAATTAAAAGAGATCTATAAAAATTCTGAAGATCTTATGAGATCTGACTTTGGTTTTCGTAAAGGTTATTTAAAGACACAGTATGGACGTACAGATGATGAAATAGAATTTTTAAAGAATTTAATTGGAAGAGTTGGTGAAGGGAAAATTGGGGCTAGAGATATAAAATTACTAAAAAAAATGACTTCTGTTGATAGGTCTGTTGGGGGAAAGACAATAAATGGTTTTGAGAATTTTGTTGATGCTGCGGAAAGCACACAGAAATTACAAAAATCTGTTAATAATTTGAATTATTTGGCAAAAAGTGGGAGTCTATTTGAAAAGTCTAAGTATCCAATAGCATATTCAAGACACATATCAGATGCTGTTGATTCTAAATCTGCCAGATTACCAGCTCTTGCAGCTTATACTCATTTTCATCATGCTGGATTGAGAAAATTGAGAAAAGTTGCTTATAGAGAAGGTCGTTGGATTGTAACAGCAGAAGGCGGGGCATTTATATTTAACAATGTTATTTCCCTTTTTGACCAAGCAGAATTCAAATTTTCTCCTTGTTCAGACCATGCCCTCTGTTTGAAATCTGCTCTTAACCCTTCTATAACAATTTACCCCTTAGATGAATGTAAAGAAGCGGGAATTGATTATATAGAACTAGATAAACACCCTGTTGGCGGAGATGCTGGAGATTGGTCTACAACTCAATTTGATAATCTTGGAAACTGGATTACAGGGGATAAACCAACCTCTAAATTCTATACAGCAAGCCCTTGTGGAGGAAAATTAAAAATTGAAAAAACAACCTGTGAGTGCCATTTTGAGATGATTCCTTATTTGGATCGTTCTTCAATTGATGTATATTTAACAAATTGTACAATAACAGATAAAATTAGTGATAGTAAAGCTAAATTAAAATGTGAACTTTATAAAAATATGACTTATATAAATGAAATAGAAAAGCTTACCACTTTTGAAGTAACAGCTGATGTTTCTTATGATGCAGATTCTGGGAGACATGACATATCCTTCAATTTTACAGATGATTTTACAGATGTTGAAAATTTTGTTGGAAAATATTTTGGTAGTTATTATAAGTCTTTAAATGAAGAATATGAAGACCAGGAAAAAGAACCGTTAGACTTGACTTGCAAAGATGCTGTCGTTGAATATAAAATAGGAAAAAAGATAGAATGCACACCAATACCTTTACCTTCTGTAGCTTTTGAGTATTCTACATGTGGAGGGGCTAGTAAGTTATGGCTGGAATGTGTTAATTGGACAGAAGGAGAAGAAACAACTCTTAAAAAAGAAGGTTCAGAAAAAGATGAAGAAGTTCCTGCAAAAAAATGGTGTTGTAAACAATGGAATATGAGTTATTATCCATATGGAATTAAAGGAGAGAAAAATAAAACTAAAGAAATAATAAATGTTAGTAGTTGTGATGATTATTTAGATGTTATAGGCGGTGGAAGAGTAAAAGATATTATTGATAATACTAAAACTGCGGTTAAATTTTATCATACAATACCTGATAGTGAAAACCCAATAATAGAGGATGAATCAGACTATTTTTCTAGCTTGATTACACCAAAAACAGAGAGTGCGGGCGATATTGCAAGTGTTCTTTGGAATGCGAGACCAGGTGCAATTTTGGGAATTATTACAGGGCATGAAGAAGAAATGGTTAAAAATATTCCTATAGTGTATACCATAGTAACTATGTCAGAACCTACTTTACCAGAAGATGTAGATTTAACAGACGAAAATGTTGCTGAGTTATACAATTATAATCTACCTACTGAAGAAAAAACAGATTGTTTGAAAGCTACTTATATAGCCAAGGATGATGCAACTAAAGGATTCTGCTATACCTCTCCGATGGGGTGGGCTAATGCAGAAAGTGCAGGGTGGATGGCCCTTTCTACAGCAGTTGATGTTGGTGTAGAACTTGTAATAGACTTTTTTACTGTAGGGAGTTGTTATGGAGTAGGGAGTCTTACTAGTTGTATGTTGGGGAATCTCATTATGTGGTATGGGGAATCTGCAGTTTCAGAAAAGAGAGAAGGAGCTTACTGGCCAAATAATGTATTTTTCGGAAATTATTATACAAAATAGAACCTTTTTTATTAATTAAAAAGGTCTCTACCCCAAAAAGCAATGGAACACTTTATTGGTTAAATTAAGAAATAATGTCCTCCAGACTCCATTATTTTTGGAAAACAATGGTATTAATACTCTTAAATAACTATTTTTATGATAGAGTTAACATTTTTAAACAGGCACTGGGAAAAGGGGTTTAATTATAATTTCCCAAAGAAGAGATTACTCTATGAGAAAATAATTCCTTTTTTAAACAAAAGATTTATTATTTCTATAGTTGGGTTGAGGAGAACAGGAAAAACAACAATAATGAAGCAGATAATAGATTATCTCACTAAAAATATTAACAGAAAAAGGATATTATATTATTCCTTTGATGAACCTGCAGAATTAAAAGAAGTTATTGAGAATTATTTAAAAATAAGTGGATACTCTGTTGAGGACAAGTTATACATGTTTTTAGATGAAATTCAAAAAGTTGAAGACTGGCAAAATAAAATTAAGACTTATTATGACAATTATCCAAATATAAAATTTATTGTTTCGGGTTCTTCAAGTCTGCACATAAGAAAAAAATCAGAATCTTTGGCAGGAAGAATAATAGAGTTTGAACTTGAGCCTTTGTCTTTTAAAGAATATCTTATTTTTAAAGAAAAAGAAGATTGGATAGATAACCAAAAACTTTTTGCTAATAACCTAAGAGAAGAATTTGAGAAATATATTTTTAGGCAGTTTATAGAAATTATAGATGAAGATTTAGAGACTATAAAACAATATGTAGAAAGTATAATTAGAAAAATTATTTTTGAGGATATTCCTTTTATTTATCCTGTTGAGCAACCACAGGTTTTATTGAGAGTAATGCAGATAGTTGCAAACAACCCTGGAATGTTACTAAATTACAAAAATTTATCCTCTGATTTAAATATAAATGAAAAAACATTATCTAATTATATTGAATATATGGAGAAAGCATACTTATTAGATAAACTATATAATTTTTCTAAGAATCTTCTAACAACAGAGAAAAAGCTAAAAAAAGTTTATCTAAAGACAAGTTCCTTCTGTACCACCAGTTTTTCAAATTTAAATAAACTTATAGAAAATAGTGTAGTAATTCAGTTAAAAAGCAAATTTTTCTGGAGACAAAATTTTGAAGTTGACTGTATTTTAGTAAATGATAAGGAGATCGTCCCTTTGGAAGTTAAATATAAAGATGACATAAAACAAAAAGATATTAAAGGAATAAAAAAGTTTATTGATAAATATGATATTGCCAAAGGCTTTATATTGACAAGAAATCTTGAGAAAGAGGAAGGAAATTTGAAGTATATTCCAGTATGGAAATATTTATTAAATTTTTAATTATTTAGACTAAACTCGTTCCTTCAACCTGAAGAGAATTTATTCCTTCTATTTTTTCTATTTTCTTTTCTAATTCCTCAATACTATTTGGTTTGTCTTCAAGAACAAAAACCACTTTTAAAGAAACAATACCAAAACCAACCTCTTCCTCTTTTACTTCTTTTGCTCCTAACTCTGATAATTCTTCTTTAATTTTTTCTTTTTTCTCCAAGTTGGGATTTATCTTATATACAACAGCAACTTCTCCCATTATGGACCCTCAAACCCGCAGTTTTTGCAGATATAAATCTTAGAATTTTTCCTGCAAGCCAGACACCTTATAATCTCTTGTTTCCTACAATTTGGACACATAAATCTCACAAAATTTTCCCCTATTACACCTTTCCCACAACTTGTACAATACAAATTCTCCATATAAACTCTTCTTTTTAAAAAAAATAAAAGGTTTAACCTAAAAATATTTTTCTTTATACTTAACCAAAGGCAAGAAAACTCCCGATTTTAATGAGGGGAGATGAATT
>JAGXOI010000017.1 GCA_023659975.1 Candidatus Aenigmarchaeota archaeon LH_S4 | reverse complement strand
TGTTATTTTCTTTGTTTAAATGTTTTAGTTTTAACTCTGTTGGTTTTATTATTTTACATTTAACTGTTTTTCTGACTCTAACCATATTTAATTATGTTTTTAAACTATTTTAAGGGGAATTCATCTCCACGAATAAATTCGGGAGTTTTCTTGCCTTTGGTTAACTATAAAAACATTATAATACCAAAAAGTCCAACTCCTACTAAGAAAACTAAAAACCACATTTTTCGATTGTAATGAAAAACCTTTGAGCCATCCAAAGGAGGAATAGGAATTAAATTGAAAATTGCGAGCCAGATATTAATATATGCTGCCAAATATAAAATACCTATTCCTGTAAAAGAATAAGCAATTAGAAGAAACAGACCCAAAACAATATTTACTACAACTCCAGCAATAGAGATTTTTAAGGATATATTCCTGAGTTTTTCTCTGCTGCCGCTGAAAATTCCTTTTTGTCGGATTACAACTGCACCAGGAGCAGCAAAAAGAAAATGAAACGGAGAAGAAACAAGTGCAAGGATAACTCCCTGGAACCACATTTCATAATTTGCCTGAAACCCATACTTTCTAGCTACTTGTCTGTGACCAAATTCATGGGAGAGAAATGAAACTGCGACAACGAATAAATACATTAACAGAGAACTAACAGAGATTATTTTTACTCCTTCAAACAAAAACATAAAGGCAACACTTAGAGCGAACCATGAGATTAAAATGTCCCTCAATTCAACCTTTTCCATAACCAACTTACAAAAATTATTTACGAGTTTTGAAGTAAACTGAGAGGATTATAGATAAAATAATTATTACAAATATTGTTGGTACATATTCAGTTATATTATGGTTTGTTATTTCATCGTTTGATAGATTCCTATTGAAACTACTACCAGAATTTTCATCTTCTGGAGGAAGTATTCCACTCCAGTCATAGGAGAAAACCTTTGAATAATATTTGGCAACTTCTCCCCTTATCACAACTCCTACTTCGCGATTGTTTTTTGGAGAATGCTCATTCCAGTTTATAGTTGATATTAAAACAGTTTTGTTATCAATAATCATCCCTTTGTTGTGAATCTTTTCAAATCTCAATCTATCCAAATCAACTAATCTGGCTTCAACTGTTATGTTTTCCTCTTCT
Source organism: Candidatus Aenigmarchaeota archaeon LH_S4 (assembly GCA_023659975.1). GTDB lineage: Archaea > Aenigmatarchaeota > Aenigmatarchaeia > QMZS01 > QMZS01 > QMZS01. The sequence continues at coordinate 11,795 of JAGXOI010000017.1, read as the reverse complement.
GCTATTTGGTTTACATATTCAACAGTATAATAATTGCTCACTGGATCTGATTTATCAATGTTATACCAATAAGAATCTAATAAAATTTTAACATCTAAGCCTTCCCTTGATTTATTTATTACCCTTTCCAAAAACAAGTTTGGTGTTTTATTAACAGAGCCTTCTTTTCTTGAACCCCAATACTTGTAAATATACATTTGCTGGATATAAATTGACTTATTTGCAGAATCTATTAAATCCAAAATTTCATTTATTGCATTAGGGGCAAATATTGAATAGACACTTTGATTGTTAAATTTTTCTGTTTTAAACTTTGGAATATAATTTTCTTCTTTCGGGTTGCAATTTGTTTCATAGTCTTCCAATTCACATTTGAATTTTTCTGCTTTGCTCAAGTCACTGAAAAAAATTTCTAAAAAATCATCTGTGAGATTCTCATCTTCGATTATTGCGCCCCACCCTCTGTTTCCATAGTTAGAATTTTTTGAAAATCCTGTATAACCAAAATTTTCTGAGGTAACAAGCACAGAAGAATTATCTTTTATTAGATATTTCGCATGATGATAATTTCTACCTTCTTTTTTGTAAAGATAAATCTTTTTTCCATTCTCTTCAAGATTACAAAGAATTTTCTTTTCCTTAGAAGACATTCCATGAACAGGAGAACTTTCAATTAAAATTTTAAGATCAGAAATATTCTCTTCTCTTAATAAATCTAAAATGCAGGGATTCGTAAACACATATGTTCCTATATAAAGAGAATCTGCTCCTGAAACAAAATTCTCTAAACTTTCAAAACTACAATCTGGACTTACAAAAGTTTTTACTTCCGCAGCATTGACACAGTTTACTACTAAGAGCAAAATTATAGGTAATAAAAAATACTTGTAGTTCATTATTAAGTCTGGATTATAAAGAATAATTGTATCTATTTAGCTAGTTGAAATTCTAAAGTGCCCTATTTTGAGGTTTAGAGCCATTTTAAGAATTTTAGGTGTCAAATTTTTGAAAAAATCTTTCTTTTTTGGTAATTTTACAAAAAAGCCTTCACAGAAGCCCTTCTTCTGCCAAATAGACGCATTCTGTGGGGGTCAGTTAACTAAATAGATACGAATAATTTAATTGAAAGATTTGCTTTTAAAGAGAACAGACTCCATAGAGTAGCAGGTTATTTATTACACCACCGAATGTTTATATTATAATTTAAGATTCATTATGAGATTAAAAGAAATTATAATAGAAAATTACAGAAGCATAAAAAACTTAAAAATATCTTTAGAACATAACTGTCTCTTTTTTTTTGGAATAAATGAAACGGGTAAATCAAACATTTTAAAGGCAATATCTTTATTAGACCCACAGACAAAGTATAACTATTCAGAGGATTGTAAACGTCAACAAAAAAAGAAAACTACCCTAATAAATTATACTTTTGAATTAGAAGATTCCGACCTTAAAGAAATAGCAAATTCTCAAAAAGAATTATTTGAAAGAGTAAATCAAATGCTTATTAAAAAACCAAACTGGAAGCAAATTTTGAAGCCAAACTGGAAACTGGAGTTTACACGAAGTACTCAAAGAAATGGCTTTCTAGAAATTAAGTTATTGGAAGAAAATATTGAACTTAAAGAAAATTCTATGATTTTAAAACAGAAGTACTGGCAATCTACAACTGAAAAGAAAATTATAAAACGCCCGGGACCTGTAAAAATGGTTGGTGAGAAAGATTCACCTCTTCCAAATTTAAATCAGTATGATGAAATAACTTTTGAATATTTTGAAAAAATGGTGCGGGATATTTTAAAAGATTATACAATACTCAATCTTCCTAAAATTATTATCTGGAAACCTGAGGATAAATATTTAACTACTGAGCCTATCGAAATAAGTCAATTTTCTGCCAACCCACTCATTTGTATACCTTTACAAAATATATTTAGATTATCAGGTTATAACACAAACGAAGAAATAAAAAATACAATTGCAGATGCAAAAGAAGATTTTTCTCAAATGATAAGTTTAACGGAGACATTGACCAAACATGCAACAGATTATATTCATAAAACTTGGCCTGAATATAATAAAGTTGTGATTGACATCCGTACGGACGGAAACTATTTTAAAATAACTATAAGAGATTCCGAAGAAGACTTCAATTTTTTTAATATGAAAGCAAGAAGTGAGGGCTTTAAAAAATTTATATCTTTTTTGTTGACTTTATCCATCCAGTCTAAGAAAGGAAAAACTACCAATACAATTATTTTGGTTGATGAACCTGAGCAGAGTCTTCACCCTTCTGGAATAAAATATTTTAGAGATGAGTTGGTTAAGTTAAGCAATGAGAATTATGTTTTTGCTGCAAGTCATTCTATCTTTATGGTTGATAGAAAAATATTAGAGAGGAATATAATAGTTGAAAAAGAAAATGAAAACACCTCTATTACTCCTGCTTCAGTAGGTAACATTTTTCGAGAAGAAATAGTATTTAAAGCGATGGGTTTTAACATTTTTGAGTTAATTAAAGAGAAAAATTTTTTATTTGAAGGCGAAACCGATAGGCTTTGTTTTGAGATACTAAATGAAAAACTTAAACAATTTAAATTAGATGCTTTAGATTTTGATATTTATGGACGTTGTAATGCTGCAAGTGTCAATAAAATGCCACATATTTTAAGCTTCTTCGCTGATGGAAGAATAAAGTTTATTTGTATAGTTGATGACGACAAAGAAGGAAAGAAATTTATAAAATATGTTCAAGATAATATGCCTTCTCATTCAGAATTTTTATGTTCTTATGACTTGTTAAAACATATAAAAAGTTCTTTCACTTTAGAAGATTTTCTTCCTAAAAACCTATTTGAAGAAATTGTGAACCATAATATAAACTCAGATAAATCTTTCAGAGTTGATGATAATACAAGAAAAGGTTACATTGAACAGTTAAGAGTTTTTATAGAAAAAAATAACATTGAAAATTTTAATGAAAAAAAATTAAAATCTAAAATTTCATCTTGTCTCAGGGATTATTTGAAAGAAATAGATATAGGCAGATTCAAGGCTGATTTCTCAGAGTTTATAAAGTTTATAGGGAAAATAAGCAAAAAGTTAAAAATTCAGTGAGAATTATTAAATCGTATATCTTCCATAATCAAAATAGATAATTTTTAAGTTCTTTTTATGAGAAAAATTATTTCGTTATTTGTCTTTTTTCAGTTTCTTTTTCTCCCTTGCTTTGGACAGGTTGTGATTAATGAAGTAATGTATAATCCAACAACTGAACAAGGTGGAGATTCCTATTCAGAATGGATAGAAATTTATAATCCAACTAATGAGTCAGTAAATTTGAGTGGTTGGGAACTTTGTGAAAAAGAATTATTGGCTGGTTATATTAATCATACAGATTCTGAAGGGGAAGGACTTTATTTAAACGAAGGTACAAATCTTTCACCAAATCAATACGCAATAATTACAGATGGTGAGAGTGGAACAGAAGTTTACCAATATTTTAATGTTTCTGAAGATGCTTTAGCTTTACATGTTGATGCAGGAAGTTTGTGTGATGGGAGATTAAACAATGATGGAGAAACAATAAACTTGAGTAATGGAACCTACACAGAAATTGTTAATTACAACAATTCGGCTGGTTGGCCAGAAGCAAAAGACGGATATTCTCTCCAGAGGATTAACTCAAGCCAGAATCTTTCAAACAATTCTACAAACTGGGTTGGTTTTCCTCCGAGTCCTGGAAGAAAGAATTTTTATAATGGAAGTTATTTTGAAATCTTTGATATATCTTTTCCAGAACAAATTTTTGTAAATAACTCAATTGAATTTAATATAACGATTCTAAATAGAGGTCTTGAGAAAGGAACAGAAAATATTAATTTGACAATTATCAACAATACAAATTCAACAGTTTATCCTAATGAAGTAAAGGCAATAAACCAAACAAAAATTCAATTTAATTGGACATTTAATGAAACTGGAAACTATACAATTTGTGCGGAAGCAAATAATTCTTTCTGCAAAAATTTTGAAATATTGCCTTTGGAAAATGCAAGTATTTCTCTAAATATTACGGAAGAAGATGAAAAAATAATTTTTTATACAAATCTTTCAAACGCTTCTTGTACAATAAACTACAATATCTCCGTTGGTAATTTTATCATAGATTCTGGAAAAATAGAAAAAGAAGCTTTTCAAAATGCAAGCCTTGATATTGGTTTTGGAAAATTCAAAGTTTGTGCAAATATGATTCTTCACAATTTCAATAATATTAACAAATCAGATAATTCAATTCTTAAAAATATTACAATTAATCCCGGAGATAAAAAACGATATAGACTTAGGAGTTGGATAGACAAAGAAAAATATGAATTAAATAGTTCTATTAATTGGATAATACAATTGTTTATCCCACTAAATGGTTCAACTACAGGAAATCTGACATTAAAATTAGGAAAAAATAAGAAGTCAGGTTCGGGTTTTAAATATTTCAATACAACCTATGAAAATAATTCTTTTAATATCACCCAAAATGGAACAACAATTTCTGGCAATTTTACTATTCCCGAGAATTATTTTGAAGGAATCTATAAGTTAAGGGCAAAATTTAAATATGGTTCTACTGGTTGGGATTATTTAGACTCTTCAGATAATGGAATTTTTTGGTTAAATGGTTTGAAAGATTTGGGTGATTTAAATGTATCTATTTTAGGTGAACCACCAGAAACAGCAAGGTTTGGAGATATAATCCCTATATTTCTAAAAGTAAATGCAAATAATTATGCTGGCTCTCTTGGCTGTAGGGCAAGAATAAATAAAGATTTATCAATAAGTAAAACCAGATATGCGTCTTTAAATTATGAAATGACCTATAGTTTTAGCAGGGGTGAAACAAAATATATTTTTGTGCCTCTGATAATCAAACCAAATTGTAATGATCATTATCACAACTCTGAATATAGAATTGTCATAGAAACAAAAGAAAGCAATAACGGGAAAACAAAAAAAGAGTTGTCTCTCAATATTTCTGGAAAAGCAAATAATCTATGCCAATATATTTCAAAAGGCTCAACAACAAAATCTGAAGAAAAATCAAAAACTCTTGAAATAGAAATTTTGAACCTAACAAAAACTCTGGCAAGAAATCAGGAATTTACAACAACAGTAAAACTGAAAAACAATTTTGGAAAGAAAGTTTTATTTGAAATATATTCTTACATTTTTGATGGTTTTAATTGTTTAACTGGTAATTGGCGGGCAAATCTAAAGAAAATTAAATTAAACAAAGATGAAGAAAGAATAATCAACCTAACAAATAAAGTTGAAAAAGAGGTCAAGCCCTGGTATTATTCTTTTAAAATTAGAATAAAATTGAAAGATGGGTCTAATATAGATAAAACCGAACAAATTAAAATTACAAATAAAATTTTAAAGAATAAAAAAGAAATGAAAGAAACACCAAACCTAAAAATATGGAATGACACAAAGATAAGAATGAATCTTAGCAATTGCGAAGGATGTAAAATGATAATTGTTGGGCCAAATATTTCTGTAATTACAGGCAGAAAATATAGGGTCTTCGAAGATTTTGGAAGATATGCTATCTTTGTAATTAAGGATGAAATAGTTCTGAATCAGACTTATTTTTGGAAGGAAAAAACAGTTTCAAATAAAACTGAAAAAAATTTAACTGAAAAGGGAAAATCAGAAGAGGAGAATAAAACGATTGGTAAATTCTCGGAAAATAAATCTAAAAGCTTAGTAGATAAAGTAGTTTCAACTTTACAAAATTTGGTTTCTCCTCTAATTGAAGCGATGAAACTATCTATAAAATAAATTATGAAAGTCTTGGGGATTGAGAGCACAGCACATACTTTTGGAATTGGTGTTGTTGATGGAAAAGGAAAAATTCTGGCAGATGAAAGAAATATTTACCAACCTAAAGAAGGAATTGTACCTATTGAGGCAGCAGATTTTCATAGGGAGAACTCAAGTAAAATTTTAGAAAAGATTGAAAAGAAAATTAACTTGGAAGAAATTGATTTGATTGGTATTTCAACAGGACCTGGTTTGCCACCCTGTCTAAACTATGGATTAAAATTTTCCAGAAAATTAGCAGAAAGATTGAAGAAACCTTTAATTGGAATAAACCATTGTCAGGCTCACATTGAAATTGGAAAATTCTTAACAAAAGCAAAAGACCCGATTATTTTGTATGTCTCTGGAGGAAACACACAGATTATCTATAATAATAGAGGTTATAAAATATTAGGAGAAACCCAGGATATTGGAATAGGAAATGCAATAGATAAATTGGGAAGAGCAGCAGGAATAAAATTTCCTGCAGGACCAGAAATAGAAAAAATTGCAAAACAGGGAAAATTTGTTTTGTTGCCTTACTCTGTTAAAGGGATGGACTTGAATTTTTCAGGGATTCTAACAGAGGCAATGAGAAAAATTGAGAAAGGAGAGAAAAAGGAAGATGTTTTGCATTCCTTTCAGGAAGTTTGTTTTTCCATGTTAGCAGAAGTTTGTGAGAGAGCTCTGGCAGCAATAGAAAAAAATGAGTTAATTTTGGTTGGAGGTGTTGCACAAAATAAAAGATTGCAGCAAATGTTAAAAATAATGTGTAAAGATAGAAAAGTGAAACTTACTGTTGTCCCAAAAAAATTCGCTGGAGATAATGGAACAATGATTGCTTTAACAGCTTTAATTAACTGGAAAGAAGAAAAAAGAATTGAGCCAAAAGCAAATCCTAACTGGAGAATAGATTCTATTTAGTTTTATGGGTTGATTTTCTTGAGGAGCTTTTCTTTGTTTTAGTTTTCCTAGGAGTCTTCTTAACAGATTTTTTTGCGTTTTTATTAGCAGCAGTCTTTTTGGTTAATTGCAAATAAAATTCTGTTTGAGCTTTTGAATTGAAAACCTGACCAATAGAGAAACCTATAAGACCCAAAATCCCAGTTACTATGAGAGGTATTGGATTGGAAGTTATTGCATTGATAATGTTTTCTATTGAACTTAGACCTACTAAATAGTGTATAAAAACGGAGATTAGAGGTATTAAGAAAACAAGCATTATCAGACCTGTTGTTAATAGCAAGACTAGGAATATTCCTATTACTGAACTCCAATTCTTTTTGAAAATATTGTAAGAATGCTCCAAGGTTTCATTAAACTTAAAATCTTTTACAATAACACCTTGATAAATAAAAAAGAAAATCAAGGAAACTAAAATGCTGAAGATGACACCTACTACAGGAACCATACTAACAATCCCGCTAATGATCATCACTATTATTGCTGCCCCAAGTAGAGAAAAATACTTATTATAAGATAACTTAAAAGACTCTTTGACCTTGTCTTTTTCTTTATAACTCTGATGAACTATAGCACCCTTAATCCAGATTTTTGCAAGACTGTACGTTATAACTATGATAAATATCTCCAGAAAAATCAACATAATTGAATAATTTGAAATTCCTCCCAGCCAGAAGATTGATAATAATACAAGTAGAACAAAGAAGATATCTGCTGCAAAAACAGGTAACCATCTCTTTGTATCTATAGAGAAAATAAAACTTTTCTTCAAGGTTTTGCACCACTCCATATTATTATAAATAAAATATATTTATGGCAATGCAGGAATTGAAAAAGATAGATGTTGTTAGTTTTGCAGTAGTAATGGGTTTGGTGTATGCAGTGATTGGAGTAGTATTTGGTGTAATTGCAGCAATAATAGGGGGTGCTCTCGCTCTCTTTGGTGGAGCCGCAATAGGTGCCCTCGGTGTTTTAGCAATAATAATTTACCCAATAGGATTCTTTATAATGGGTTTTATTGGAGGGGCAATATTTGTTATAGTTTACAATTTTGTGGCATCTCATTACCGAGGAATCAGAATTAATTTAGAAACTGCTAAGAAATAATCTATTATTTTTATATTTTTTAAAATAGATTGTAATATGGTAGAGATAAGAACTCTTAAGAAGGGGAATTATATAAAAATAGATGGGGAGCCCTGCAAGATAATAAATATGTCTAAGGGAAAAACAAGCAAGCACGGGGAAGCAAAAGCAAAAGTAGAGATAGTTGGTATTTTTGATAGGAAAAAAAGAATGCTTGCAAAACCAGTAAGTGCTAACGTTGAAGTCCCAATGATTCTAAAAAAGAAAGGGCAAGTAGTAACTATTCGGGGGAATACTGCTCAGTTGATGGATTTAGAAACTTATGAAATGTTTGACATTGAAATCACAGAAGGAAGAGAACTAAAAGAAGGAGAAGAGGTTGCTTATATAAATGTGGAAGGTAAAAAGACGTTAGTTGGGAAATAATTGGGTTGATTAAATCTTAAAAAATCCTGAATTTTGCCTTTTCTATTCCGCTACCTGTAATTTCAAATTCTGCTTTTCTCCCCTCAGGCAGACTTCTATGTTTTCTCAAAATTATTAGTCTCTTGTTGTCATCTACTTTTTTCAGCTCAACAAGACACTTACTCCAATATTTTACAATATCCCTGCCAGAAAGTTCTATCTCATCAGAGTTAACAGAATAAACCTGATTTGTAATTATTACAGGAATTTTCTTTTCTTTTGCTATGAAAGAGAGGATAGCAAGTTGGGAAGCCAGTTCTTTGTTTACCTCAGTAAAATTTTCCTTGTTTATTTCTAACCTATACAAGGAGACAATAGAATCAACAACAATCAATTTTGGGTTTGATTTCTTCACTTTTTGAATTACCTTTGCCTGCTCTTTAAAACTTCCTGGATTTTCATACAAAATTTTTTTTAAATCTTCTTTTATTCCTCCTATCTGGAAAAACCTTTCAGTTGAGAATCCATTTTCAGTATCAATATAAACAACATTTCCTTGCTTCAGACAGGACAAGGTGAACAAAAGCCCTATATTTGTTTTTCCTGAACCTGGTGGACCATAAAAGTTTGTAACAACCGTATGCTCCACTCCTCCATCCAGCAATTCATCAATAACATTTACTCCACTTGAAAGTCTTTCTATTTTCATAAATTATTATTCTTTAAAATCCTCCCTGCTCTTTCCTGTTCCTTAAAAGTGTTGATAGGTAACCAGATGGAAGAAGGCTGAACCATAGAAAAAACTTTGTTTCTTGAAGCTAAATCAGGTAAAATAGTGTGCTCAAATTCAGGATTCTCTTTTGAGTTTAAATCAATTTTTTCTTCTATTTCTTTGTAAACTTCTGGTTCAATAATATAGAATGCTGTGTTTGTGTATCGATATATAAATGGCTTTTCTATAAACTTTTTAACAAATTGCTCTGAATCTATTTCTGCAACTCCATAAGGATAAGCAGTTCCTGAAACAAATAAAGAGGTCACAAGAATTTTTTTGTTTTCAACACCATACAGATGATGTAAAAGAAATTTTATTGGTAACTTTTTATCCAAATAAATATCATCGGGATAAAAGATTAGTGCTCTTTTGGTTTTGTCAATTTTATTATTAATCAAGGCATGTTTTAATGCTTTTGCCCTTCCTTTAATGTTTTCAGGATCTATAGAGTATTTTACTCTTACCCCATATTTTGAGCCATCTCCTATATATTTTTCAATTTCCTCATGTTTGTATCCAAGTAAAAAAACAAAATTCTTAAACCCGTTAGTTACAAGAAATTCTATACAATAATCCAGCAAAGTTTTTCCGTTTAATTCAAGCAAAGCCTTTGGTTTATCAATTTTTCCCATTCTCTTTGCCCTGCCTCCAGCAAGAATAATCACCTGTGTTTTGTTTACTTCTTCTTCTATGTTTTTTAAGACCTCCATAAAAAAGAAAATAAATTTAAATGAAGTAAAGAACTTTAATAATGGGCCTATGGTGTAGTGGTTCAATAATAGTACTAAAACACGTCTGCTTCGCAAGCAGGAGACGCTGGGTAATCTTTTCCAGAGTCAAATCCCAGTAGGTCCATTTAAACTTTTTATTGGTTAAAAAATTTCTGAAAGCATTATGGATAGAGAATTATTCTCAGATATTTTTTGGATTATAATTCTAATTGTTTTTGGGTTTTGTTTAGTTATCTTGTCTCGCATTTGGTTTGGAAGTTCTGATTTTCTATCAAAATTATTAGATTACTTTACTATGTTTACAGATATTTTTAGTGAAATTATTTTTAATCCTATAGGTATAATTTTTATAATTATAATAGTGATAATTATTTTGTTTTTGTTGAGTCTCAGAAAATTTTTGAAATAGTAATTGGTTCTCAACTTTAACACCTCTATATAAATCAGCCAGGAAATTAGAACTTATTTCTTCTGGTTTTTCTCTATTTCCTTGACAACTCTGTCAAGGACATCAACAAATTTTTTCACATAACTTCTTGTCAATTCTACTTCTCTTTCAGGAATTTTGTCAATCTCTTTTTCAGCAATTTTTTTCATCCCTACAACTTTGTCAAATGTTTTCAGGTAACTTTTAGGTAGATAATTTTTTCCAATTAGTTCTTTTTTTATTGCTTCAGGTAAATTTTTTGGGTCTGGTGGCAACTTATCCATTTTTTTCAGAGCAAATACTGTTGACTTTAAAAGTACTTCATAATTCTTGTCAATGAGCCCTCTTTTTTTCTGGTTTTGTATTCTTATATATATTCTCTGCATCTGTTTTAAATAATTCTCAGCTTTTTTCAGCCACTCATCAACTTCTGCCCCAGAAATCTTTTTTATTTTTTTGTGCTCAACATCTTTTCTGAATTTGATTACTTCCTCCAACAAATTAAAATATTTTTTGTTCAACAGCTTAGGGTCAACAAGATACTCCTTAACTGCTCTTGGTGTACTTTTTGGGTCTGGAATCTGTTTCCCAAGATACATTAAAACTGCCTGTGAAGAATTAAGCATTGCATAATAACAATCCTCTGTAACCTGATATAACCCGACCGTTTTCGCCCTCTTAATCTTTTTGGGGGCGCTTGCCATTAACAATTCAACCGCCTCGAGACTTGCAGGAATTTTCCCCCTTTCCAACAATTTTTTCATTGGAATGAAAAATCCATGGTCATACAAAGCCCAACCATCTCTAAGAATAGTCAAAAGTAGAGGATGTGAAATTCTTACCATATCCCAAAAATCTGTAATGCTCCAGGGTGGCTGTACATGTAATCTCTTATCTATTTTTTTTGCAGTTTTATAAAGATTATCTGCAACAGAATCTTTAAATTCTTCTGTTATTCTCATTTTTGTATCATCAAGTAAAACAAGAACATCAAGGTCACTTTCTCTCGTGAAGTCTTTTCTCAGATAGGAACCAAAAACAAAGATTGTCTTCACCAACCCTTTATATTTTTTTAAGCACTCCTTTCTAAATAAATCAGCCTTTTTGAAAATTTCTTTTTTAATTTTCTCTTTTTCCTTTTCTGTGAGTTGTTTTTTCTGAATTTTTTTCTCTGGAACCTCTTTTTTAATTTCTTTGCTTGGTGTTTTTTTGAGTTTTTTGGAAGCTGCCTTTTTCTCTTTTTTAGTAAATGCTGTTCTATCACTAGGTGTTTTTTTTGCTATTCCCTTTTTTGTTTTTGCTACCATAATAGTTTAAGAGTTATTAACTAAGGTTTGTTTTTACTATTAATAACCTTCTCCTAAGATATTTACCACTAATATATAATACTTTTATAGTATATATAGTTTTCGGTGATTGAAAATATAGTTTTTAGTATACACGTGACATCCTCCACCACCAAATTGATTTTTGGAAGTGGCTTCCAGCAATTAGTAATGGTTGTGAGACCTAGTTACATATAGTTCCTGCTTCCACGACCCGACTT
>JAGXOI010000016.1 GCA_023659975.1 Candidatus Aenigmarchaeota archaeon LH_S4 | reverse complement strand
GATAAAAATAAAACCATCTCTGATCTAATTGAAAGATTATTAGATGAAGAATTAAAAAAGGAAGGTTAAAATGAGTTATAAATCTGTATGGGACTTTGGAAGAGAGGGGAAAGCAAATTATAGTGTTCATGCTATTGGAGAATATCCAAGCAAAATTAGACCTATTGTTTTCGCAACAGTTGTAAATCGTTTTTCTTCAATTGGAGATACAATACTTGATCCTTTCTGTGGTTGTGGGACATTAGCAGTAGAAGCGAAATTACAGGGAAGAAACTCCATAAATTATGATATTAATCCAAATGCAATAGAACTTACTAAAAAAAAGTTAGATGCTTTAACAAAAGAAGAAATGGTCAAAGCAACAAATGAATTAATTAAAGATTTAGAAAAGGATTTTCAAAGTGTTTTAGGAAATGGTGATCTTAAATTTAAAAGTAAATTTAGACAAATTCAGGCACAAAAAGAAGTAAAAAAATTAAAAGAAAGATTAAAATTAATACAGCCGGATAATTCTGTTTTTCATAAGACAAAACATATTGTTGAAGTGAAAGATGCTAGAAAGTTAGAATTGTTAGATGAAAGTATTGATACAATTATAACAGATATTCCCTACGCAAGCATGATTAGATATTCAGATTTACCTAATGATTTGAGCACAATTGAAGATTATCCCAATTTTTTAGGAGAATTAACAACTTCATTTAAAGAGATAGTAAGAGTTCTTAAAAAAGATAAATATTGTGTTATTTTTGTTGCTGATTATAGAGTTGGTGCATCAAGGAGAATTTTACCTGTTCATTCAGATGTTATACAAATAATGCAAAAATTAGGTTTGGTATTGTTTGATACTTATATTTGGAGATATTATAGAAGTGGGGGATTTAGACCCTTTGGAAAGAGACCATTTCAAGCGATGAATATACACATTTACATCTTAGTGTTTTATAAACCTAATGGTGATGAAGAGTTGCATAAAAAAAATCGTCCTGTTAAATATAGAAAAAGATTATTGAAGAAAATGGAAAAAAACAAAGATTTATAAATTATTTCTTAAATCTATGTATTTATGAAGTCGCATGTATTTGTAGTAGATGTAGATAGCTACCCTGTACATAGGGATAGATTATTTTGTAGTGTCAAGAATCCTAATAGAATAAATGCTAGAGGAAACCCGAATTCTAGTTTTTTTGGACTTTATGCAGATATAAAGGCATTAAGAAAGGGGGATTTAGTGTTTTTTTATCAAATGAGAAAAGGAGAAGAAAAACACCTTAGAGGTTTCAGAGGTGTTTTCAAAGTTGTGAGTGATCCTTTTTTTAGTGATGAGATTATTGATGGTGTTAGTAATTCTTTTAGTAACTTAGGTTCTTTAAATAAAAAAGTTTTAGGAAGATGTCCTAAATGTGGTAGTTCAGTTTCTGATAAGCAAAAAGATGTTAAGAAAACAATTAATGGTAGGGAACGAAAGGTTACTATAAAATATTGTCAAAAATGTGGAGAAGAATTAGATTTTCATATTTTGCCAAATAGGGTATTGATAGAGCCTTTGGTTTATTATGATGATCCTATTGATGATAATACAGCATATATTGACAGAAATTTCATAAAGAAAAAAGGTATGTTGTGGACAATGTTATTTAGAAAAACATTTGGAGCAGGAAGAGAAAGAAGCATAACCCATATATTACCAGAAGAAACAGAGAAATTATTGTTTATGTTCAAAACATTATTCAGAGAAAAAAAGATTGATACTTCCAATCATTATAACCCAGAAGTAATGAAACCTTTGATCGTACCATTAGATACTAAAGAAAATGGAGAGCTAGTTATAGAAGCCTATTTGGAAGCATGGATGATGGAGAATATTGATAAAAATATACCTGTTCTTAAAGAAATAATTGGTCCTGTCAACCAAATAGAATACGTTGGAAATAATGTCCTTTATGGTATTGGCGGAGAAAAAGTAGATGTTTTAGTATTGCACAAAAAAAATGAAGAAAGATTTAAGGCGACTGTTATAGAACTTAAAAAAGGCAAATTAAAAAAACAAGATATACTTCAGATTGGAAACTATACCAAGTGGATGGCACAATTAGTTTTTGGAGATAATACTAAAGAATCAAAAAATAAAATTCAACCTGTTCTAATTGGATTTCAAACACCACAAGATATCATTAGTTTTGCTAGAAATTTTATAACAGATACTCAGTCGCCGATAATTCTAAATTATAAAGTTGGAAATAATACAATAAAGTTTGAGAGGATTCTTTAGAAAATATTTTTCTGATGCTCCTTTAGTTTTTAGAACATTTTGTCTGCTTCGCAGGATATCATTAAAAGCACTCCTTCTTTATTCTATTTAGAAATTTCGGCGGTTCCCACCCTCCTATTGTTCTTTTTAACTTTCTTATTTTCTCTTTGGAATGATAAGTATAACAATAAAGGGTTGAAATGGGAAGGGCGTGATTTCCAACAACATCTGCTTTTTTGGGGTGCAGACCTTTTGACCAATAAAGGGTTGCTTTGAACACGCGACATCATGGTCTTCAACCATGCGCTCTCCCAGATTGCTCAAAACTGCAAGTTTTGAAAGTTTATCGAGCTGAAAGCGAAGATAGGGTAAATGATAAACCTCATCTTTGCAAAGCAAAAATGGGGTGTCGTTTCCAAAGGAAACGAACACTGTTTGCAGTTTTACTGAGCTACCTTCCCATAATCTTATTAAGATATTTTAAATTCAAAAATAACCTAAAATCTCTTTTATCTCTTCAAGCAATTCCTTGTCAATTTCCTCGAATTTTTTTAATTCTCTGTATTCTTCTCTTGAAATTGGAGTATATAAAATCTCTTCTTCTTTAATTTGCCTTCCAATTGTAACTCTTGGAATTGAAATTGCTGCTTGTTCGTCTTTTTCCAATTTTTTTATTGTTTTTCCCTCATTTTGTATTTGTTTAACACTTCCGATGATCTTCCCTTCTTTGTTCATCAGTTTTGCATCCTCTTCTAAAACTCCAGCTAAAACTTCTACTCCAACGATCGCTGGATTGCTCTGTCTGAAAACAAAACCTTTTAGCAATTTAATTTTCCCAATTTTTTTCATTCTTTGTTTTTTCTCTTCCTCTTCCTTTTGTTTCAATTTTTCTATCCATTCCTCAAATTCTTCAAATAACTTGTAAATAACTCTTCCTTCAATTACTCTTATTCCCTTACTATTTGCCAAATCTCTAAGAGGGTTATCCACATTAAAACAAATTAAAACTTTATTTTCTGGAGAAACATCTTCAAGAGCAACAACGTCTTCTTTTGTTGGGGCTCCAATTTTTGCTCTTTTTATTTTAACATTTTCAAATAAATTTATCAGTGCTTCTAAACCTCCTAGATTAGAGGCTCTTAAAATAATTCCTTCACTCTGCTCTTCTATCTCCTTTGAAATCTGCTCTTTTTTCAATTCTTTTAAAACTTTCTCTTTTTCCTTTTTAGAATTAACAACTTGAAAATTAACACCTGCTAAAACATTTTCAATATTTTTTCCAATGATTTTTACTCCTGCCGCTGCATAAACCTTACCTACGCTTACAAGTTTTTTCTCTGTCCTAATATCTTGTAAAGAGCTTGGCTTCAGCAAACCCCTTATTTTTACATAAATGGGTTCAGCAAGTTCAACTAAAATTTCATCTCCAACTTTCAAAGTTCCATCATATAAAATTACATCTACATTGTTGCCCAATTTTTCATCTTTTTTTAACTCCAGGATAACACCTTTTCCTCTATCAGATATTTTTAATTTATCAACTAAAAATTTTTGTGATAATCCAATCAAAATAGTAAATAAATTTGGAATTCCTTCTCCTGTTATTCCTGAACATGGAACAATTGCAAGCTCTTTTGTAAAATTTTTGATTTCCGAAAAGAGAGCAGAATCAAATCCATAATTTGAAAGTTCTCCTTCTATTCTATAAAACTTATCATAAAATTCTTGTTTTACATGTTCAGGTTGCTCTTTGAAATTAGTTAGAAAATCTTTACTACTATTTCTCCATCCTGTTAATCTGTCAATTTTTGTTAAGGCAACAACAAAAGGAGTTTTGAATTTCCTTAAAATTTTTAAACTTTCTTCTGTTTGGGGTTTTATCCCTTCGTTTATATCGATAATCAAAATTACCAAATCAGCAATTGCCCCTCCTTTTTCTCTCATTGCAGTAAAAGCCAGGTGTCCGGGGGTATCAATGAAAAGTAATCCGGGAATTTTTATTTTATCTCTTATCGTTTTTAAATATTGTGAAGCAATATCAAGTATTATTGAAATTTTAACATCTGTTGCCCCAATATCCTGCGTAATTTTTCCTGCTTCCTTTTTTGCAACAACAGTCTTTCTTATATAATCTAATAGAGTTGTTTTCCCATGGTCAACATGACCCAATACAGTAACAATAGGTTGCCTTATCATAAAATTAATTGAAAAATAATTGGTTGCTAAGTTTTCTATTCTATTTTAAAGTTTCTTTTTAAATTCTTCCACAATTTTTACTTTAGTAGGATTCACTTTATATTCCAACGCTAAATAATATGAAATCTGCTCCCCAAGAAGAATTGTATTAAATATTCTGCTCAAAAAATCTCCTTTTTGTATATCTATTATTTCTACCTCTTGTTTTTTTGATTTTATTAATTCAGCGGTGAGCTTGATTCTCTTAAGCATTTTAGGGTGGTCTTCTAAGTCCCTTAGAATAAGAACAAAAAATTTTCCTAAAGGATTCTGCCAACCATTCATTTCATTATGGTTAAGTTCAGAAAAATAATGAGTAAACGCAGGAA
This sequence comes from Candidatus Aenigmarchaeota archaeon LH_S4, assembly GCA_023659975.1. Lineage (GTDB taxonomy): Archaea > Aenigmatarchaeota > Aenigmatarchaeia > QMZS01 > QMZS01 > QMZS01. The sequence continues at coordinate 9,115 of JAGXOI010000016.1, read as the reverse complement.
CTTTGGAATTTTCATTAAAACTAATTTTCCAGACATACCCAATTGATTTAAATTTATCTGGGGTATAAATAATAGGGATTTTTTTAAATAACTTTTTAGCAATTTCTTTTCCTCTATCTTCTAATTTTTTAGGTTTTAATTTTTTATCTAATTCTAAAACCTCCTTTACATATTTTTTATCTATTAAACCTGCATTAAAAAAAATAGAAACTAAAGAAGAAAAGAGGTAACCAGTAGCCATTCTTGGTTGTAAATTAGAAGGAATCAGAATTAGAGGAGATTTATTTTTTTCACAGAGTTCTTTTAATTTTCCTCCAGATGTTATTGCTATTGAAGGAATTTTTTTCTTAATTGCCTCTTTGTAAGAGGAAACAGTTTCTTCTGTATTTCCGGAATAAGAACTAAAAATTGATAATGTTTTTTTGGTTGTTTGAGTAGGAAGATTATAAGTCCTGTTTACATAAACAGGAATTGGCAAAGTAAGCCAGGTAGTTAAAATATCTGTTGGCCATGCACTACCCCCCATCCCGGAGACAACAATATTCTCAAATCTTTCTTTTATTTTAATATTTTTTGCAGACTCAAATCCAACTCTAAATTGTTTTGGAAAATCTAAAATAACTTTTCTCATCTCTGACTTATCTATTGTCCCCATAATATTTCTCCTGTTCTTTTATTGCAAGTTTTGCTGCACCTAGAGCAGGATTTTTTACAATTATCATCTTTGCCTTTTTAAATCTTTTTTTAACTCTCTTCTCTAGTCTTGTTAACAAAAATTTATTTTTAAAAACACCCCCAACAAGAACGATTTTAAAAATCCCTTTTAGTTTTACTTTTTTTATTACTGTTCCTACTCCATTTTCAAGTTCATCAATTACAGAGGAAATAATCCTTACCGCAACCTTATCTTTCTTTTTGCATGCTTTCTCCAACAAAGGAGCAAACTCACCAACATTTGATTTGAGGGTTTTAGTATAAATCAAATTAACTATTTCTCTCATATCTTTTATCTTAGCTTTTTTGAGAACAAGTCTTTCTAAAGTTGTTTTTTCCCCTCTCCCATCTCTTGATCTAACTGCTGCTCTCAAAACTTTCTGCCCAATAGAAAAAGCACTTCCCTCATCAGATAAAATATAATCCAATCCTCCAGCTTTTGCAACCAGGTTTCCATTTTTTGCGTAATAGTTGGAACCGGTACCTGCAATTATCACGGCACCATTTTCTAAATTTAGGGATGGTAGTACCCCCTCTATATCACTCACAACAGCGAAACGAAAATTAACTATTTTATTTATCAATTTAATAACTTTTTCTCTATCTTTTTCTGTATCTATGGCTGCCAGGGAAAAACAACCAAACAAAATTTTTCTATTTTTTATTTTGGTAACAAGATTGGAAACATTTTGAATAAATTCTTCTTCTGGTATATTTCTATGAGATAAACACCTACCCTCTACCTCAAAAACTTTTTTACCTTTTAAATTTAGAAGAACCAATCTACTTCTTGTTGAGCCACCATCAATACCTAAAAAATATTTTTTATTCATAATTTAGAAAGTTATCCAAAGAAACTAACCTTTATATTCCTCAACAATCTTCCTGAAGTCAGGTTTTCTTTTAAATCTATGCCAAGTTCTTATCTGGGGCCATTGCTCCTCATAAGTTGGTTTTTTAACTTTGTAGAAAATTCCAATAGGAATTTTTGAGTTTTCACTATAACAGTAATCCCACTCCAAAGACTTTTTCATCGCATCTTCATAATTACTTGAATTATGGTTTACTTTCTCTAACTTATAAACGTGTTCTCTCAAAAATTGAGTTGTATTGTGATATGAGATGCAGGGCTGTAAAATATCTATAAAAGAAAAACCTTTGTGTGTTATTGCTTCTTTAATCACTTTTGTCAGGTGGGGTATATCAAGAGCAAAACTTCTTCCTACAAAACTTGCACCACTTATCAAAGATAAAGCAATAGGGTTTACTGGTTTTTCTCCTATTCCCAAAGGTGTTGAAGGGCTAACCAAACCCTTTTCACTTGCAGGTGTTGCCTGTCCTGTAGTCAAAGAAAAAATCTGATTATTAAAAACCATAAAAGTTGCATTTATATTATACCTACACGAATGAACTAAATGTGCAATTCCTTCTGCATAGGTTGCTCCATCCCCCCCAAAGCCTATTACAGTTAATTCAGGATTTCCGATTTTTATTCCAAATAGAGTTGGAAGAGTCCTCCCATGCAAAGTATGAAAAAAATTTAAATTCAGGTAATCGTATATTTTGTCATAACAACCAACCCCGCTAACTCCAACAATCTTATTCAAATCAACTTTATTGTTATTTACCAAATTTGTTATTGCCTGTTTTACCCCACTCAAAATTCCAAAGTTAGTGCAACCTGGACACCAGGTTATTTTTTCCCCTGTATTTAAATCTTCTATTTTCATTTTAAAACCTTTTCAACTTTCATAACAATTTCTTCAGAAGTAAGAGGCCTTGCATCATATTTCAGAATCTTTTTTTCAATGATTTTTCCTGTCTGCTCTGCAATTATATCTCCAAGCAGACCTGTAACATTGTTTTCAATTAAAATTATTTCATTTGAATTTTCTATTTCCTTTTTTACAATTTCTGTTGGAAAAGGACAAATATATGAAATTTGTAAAAACCTGAAGTTCTCAATTTTTTTCAGGGAATCAACTATTGCCCCTTTTGTAGAGCCCCAACCAATAATCAAGTTTTTTCCTTCTCCATAAACAGATACAGGTTTAAGTTTATTTATTTCCTCTTTTATAAAATCCATTTTTCTAAGTCTTTTGTCATTCATTTTAACTATCAAGTCTTCTTTCTCTGTTGTATAACCAAGTTCATTATGTTCATAACTCGATGCCCTGACTTTTGCATTTTCTCCTGGAACTGCTCTTGGTGAAACACCATTTTCTGTTATAGAATAACTTTTGTACTCTTCTGAGGGAGGGGTAATAAAATTCGAAGGTTTTATCTTAGGTTCCTCAAACTCATCAAAACTATAGTTACTTTCTCCAACATGTTTATCCCCCAAAATTATTGAGATAACTCTATATTTGTAGGCTAAATAAAAGGTTTCAATTGTTCTATAAAAACATTCTTTTGAATCTCCTGGAGCTACAACTACCCTAGGAAATTCCCCGTGTCCCGCATTTACTGCGAATTTCAAATCTCCCTGAGAAGTATAAGTTGGGACTCCATTTGCTGGACTTGTTCTTTGGCCTAAATATAATACTAAGGGAACTTCAGAAATTCCCTGTAGACTTATCGCCTCTGCCATCAAAGAAAAACCCAGTCCAGATGTCCCCACCATACTTATAGCACCAGCATAGCTTGCCCCTAGGGCAGCATTAATAATGGCAATTTCATTCTCGAGCTGGACAACCATAAAATCATTTTCAATCTGTTTTGAGGCAAGAATATGTAAAACAGGAGTTGCTGGAGTTATAGGATATGCAAAATAAATATCAAGACCTGAAGAAATAGCTCCAGAAGAAATAGCTTCATTTCCAGTCATGAAATACTTATTTTTCTCATTTGGTTCAGGTAGTTCAAGTTTCTGCTCAACAGAGGTGTAACCTCTTCTGATTAATTTCTCTAGAATATCTGTTTTTTTCTTAAACACTTCTTCAACAACCTTCAGAACATTTTCAATAGGGAAACCGAGAATTTTGAAAAATGCACCAACCAAAATATCATTACCAAATTTTTTAGGTGCGCCTGTTTCTTTAAGGACTTTTGATATGTCAAACCCAATTAAATTTTTCGCTTTTAGATTTTTATCCCCTAAAACAAAACCCCTCTTATTCAATTTTTCCCTGTGTTTATCTATTGTATCCTGATTCAGACTAATAATCATATCATAAAAATTTTCATGGGAATTAACCGGTTTATCAGAAACTTTTAGAATATTAAAATTGTGACCTCCTTTTATCAGAGAAGGATACTCCCTATAATTAAATACATAATAACCAGAATTTGTGAAAATCTTGCCAATTAATAAAGCTGTTTTTGCAATTCCTTGGCCAGCGGCCCCACCAATTAATATCTGTTTTTCCATAGTTCAAGAAAAGAAATTTTTTAGATTATTATAAGTTTTCTTATAAACTTTTCCTGATTCTAATTTCTTTGTATCTCTATGATATAAATCATCTTTTAGTTTTCTTTTATTCTTTTTTTCCCATTCCTCTGTTGGGACGCTAAATTCTTCCTGTATTTTATCCCTGTAAAATTCCGGGAGAACATTAAAAGTGCAGAAAGGAATTATTTTTTTATTTGGCATTAAATAATGAATAACACATCTTTCAACCCTCTCAATGTCATAGTTATATAAATCCTGAAAGTGCATCAGTCCAATAAACAGGCTCCTGTGGTGAATTTCCCCCAGGGCTTTGTAGTTATGTTTGATAAGAGCATTAAAAAGTAATTTAGACAAATTCAGGTTTTTTGGCTCCTTCTTTTTGTCTATGAACTTTCTCAAATTCAAAATAATCTTTGAAGCAACAAGCATTTTATTTTTTCTTTTTTCAATTTCTGCGGCCTTTTCATCTAAATATTCCAAAAAACCTTCAACATCAACAAATCTTGTTATTGGAACAACTTTATCCCCATCAAGGAATAAATATGTTGCAGCTCCACATGCGAAATGAGAACTTAAAGAATATTGTGGTTTTCCTGTTATAGTTTCGACAAATCTTGTTATTGGTCTTATAACAGAAATAGGATAAAAATCTTCTTTCAAGATTGCTCCGTTTGTCTGCTCTTCTAACTTTTTAATTACCCCTGGAATTGTTATTCTCTGCTTTTCCCTATCCTTTCTTGGCATTCTTCCAACTAAGGAAACAGGCTGGAAATTTACTCCTCTAACAATATCTAAATTGTTTAAGCCAAAGTTTACCATTGAGCCAAGTTCCTCATCATTTATTCCTTTAATTACTGTTGGCACAAGAACAGTTCCCAAATTTGCTTTTCTGAAATTCTTTAGAATATAGGGAACCTCCCAGTGATTTTTTGGGTTTGCTTTTTTTGAAATTCCATCAAAACTTAAATACATTGTATTAAGTCCTGCTTTTTTTATTTCCTTTGCAAATTTTAAGTTCTTATAAAGTTTGTAAGTCCCCTGAGTATTTAATTGAACATGGTCATATCCCTCCTCTTTACAGATTTTTATAATATCAATCAAGTCTGGTCTTAACTCAGGATTCCCTCCAGTCAGCTGGATTGCTGTTGGAGGGATAGGCTTTTCTTCTCTCCCCACTCTTAACATTTCTCTTATTTGGTTTAAACTAGGTTCATAAACATTCCCCCCTTCCTTAGCAAAATAAAAACAATACCAGCATCTCAAATCACATCTATTTGTAACTGCTAGATTTGCCAGGCAGGTGTGTGATTTATGAGAGGAACAAAGACCACAGTCAAAAGGGCAATTTCCTGTACTTTTTGTGTTTGGGTTTGATACATCTTTTCCATCATAACCAAATTTTCTAAACTTGTTATACATTTCAGCATCAGAAAAATAAATTTCTTTAAATTTACCATGTTTCGGGCAGGTTTTTTCTATCCAAACTTCTCCATTTTTAACAAAAACGCTAGCAGGAATTCTTTTAACACACACAGGACACAAAGAGTAAGTTTTCTTTGGCAATTTCTCTTTATACATATATATTTTATATCTTTTTAAAATATATAAAAGTTATTTATGGAAAAGATATATTAAATAATCTGGTTTCAACTCCAGGTTATTCAAGAGTTCATACTTCAGCACTCACAACACTATTTATCCACAAAGAATTATCTCTAAAATAGTTGGCAAAAAATACAAAATATTCCTTATCTTCAATATCATTATCCCTGGATTTGTTAGAACTCATTGGATTAATCAAAAAATATAGAAAAGATAGAAGCAAGGAAGTTTATGTTAGATTAGAAGGAGATTTATTATTGGCCCTGAAAGAACTTATTTTGATGAAAATCAATAAAGGTGTTAACAGTGCACTTGAGGAGTTGAAAAGAGAAAAAAAAAAGAAGAAACAGTTAAGAGGGAAATTTTAAGATTTAAAAAATATATAGATGCATTAAATAAAGTTGAAATACCAAAAGATTAAGAATTTAAGCAATATCAACTATTCTTTTTTAGCCCATTTACCCTTTTTTCTGCCCATTTTAAAGTATTTTCTACATTTTGATGAGCAGAAATAGAAAATCCTGCCTTTGTTGTTTACAAACATAACTCCTGAACCTTTTTTTACTATTTTCCCACAAAAAGAGCATTTTACCATATTAAGTGTATGCGCCTTCCATTTCCATTTCCTTTAAATAAACAATATCACCTGCCTTGATTTTACCAACTGTTGTCCTTTCAAGTATTTTATTTTTCTTTTTACCTTCCAATAATTTACACTTAACGATACTAATTCCTTTTGGTCCTTCTCTCCTGATGAGTTTTATAACTTCTGCTGCTTCTGCCATAAATACTTCTAAATTTAAAAGGTAATTAATCCAGTAAAGTATATAAAGCCAAGTTTGGTTAGAATTAAAGAAGTTGGAATTGTGACATCCTCCACCACCAAATTGATTTTTGGAAGTGGCTTCCAGCAACTAGTAATGGTTGTGAGACCTAGTTACATATAGTTCCTGCTTCCACGACCCGACTTGCTGACTGGTCAGTAGAGGTCAAATCTCCACAGGCGTGAATTCCCACTCGTCCAGCGGTATTTATTCCTTCCCTTAGTATAATATAACAAAATCCTTTAGTAAGTTAATTGAGCTACTACCAAAATCCTGTATTATTGGATTTGGAAGTAGACTTCTTGGCTATTTTAAGTTAAAGAATAAATTATGGAAGATATAGATGAATTAAAAAAGAAAATTGCAGGGGAAATTGTACTTTCTAATAATCCAGGGGAAACAATCAAAAAATGGAGGCAATTGTTCAAAATTTCTCAGGGAGAATTATCTAGAAAACTAAATATAAGTTCCTCTGTAACTTCTGACTATGAATCTGGTAGAAGGAAATCACCTGGAACAAAAATAATAGACAGAATTGTTAATGAGATTATAAATATAGACATGAGGAAAGGAGGAAAAGTTATTGAAGAATTTTTAGCCTTGTATAAAACACCAGATTTCAAAACATTTATTTTAGCGATGAAAGAATTTGAAAAACCTGTAAAAATAAAAGATTTCTTAAGGGAAATAAATGGTGAGCCCTGCTATAAATTTGATGACACAGATATTTATGGTTATTCTTTAATAGACAGCGAGCGAGCAATAATAAATTTTCCACCATTAGAATTATCAAGAGTTTCTTCTCTGATAAACAGACATTGTTTGATATTCACGAATTTACAGAGAGGGAGGTCTCCTTTAGTAGCAATAAGATTGACAAACCTGAAACCAGGGCTAATTGTCTTGCATGGAATAAAAAAAGTAGATGAAACTGCCTTGAGAATTGCAAAACTTGAAAATCTACCTGTTGCCATCTCCTATGTTTCTACAGAAGACAGATTAATTAAACTGTCAGAAAACATTAATAACAAATTCTAATTATTTTGAAATCATCTCTCTCAGAAAGCGTAAAATAATCAACAATTCTTTTATCTTCGCATTTTTCTGATACAGAGACATCAAAATCTAAAACTCTTTCCATACAACTTTCTATTTCATAACTGCTCTGGTTTAGTTTTTCTTCATCTCTCAGTATCTCTAAAGCATTATATACCTGCCCTTTTTTATTATTGAATTCCATAGAATTAATATTAATTATAATCGTAGGAAAAAGCAAAATTATAATTGCTATCAGCGCCTCCAGAGAAAATAAATAACCTTTCATAATTAACCACAAGAATAATTATGAAAATAGGTCTTGTTGGAAAGCCGAGTTCAGGGAAATCAACCTTTTTTAAGGCAGCAACTCTAATAGATACAAAAATAGGGAATTTTCCTTTTACAACAATTAATCCAAGTATTGGATTTGGATATGTGAGAGTTAGTTGTCCTGAGAAATTTTTTAATGTAAAATGCAATCCAAGACAGGGTTTCTGTATAGAGGGAAACAGATTTGTCCCTGTTGAATTAGTAGATGTTGCCGGGTTGGTCCCTGGTGCCCATGAAGGAAAAGGTATGGGAAATAAATTTCTGGATGATTTAAGACAGGCAGATTGTTTAATTCATGTTGTTGATGCTTCAGGAACAACTGATAGTGAGGGAAAGGAATGTTCTGAACATAATCCTCTAGAAGATGTAAAATTTTTAAAGGATGAATTAAATAGATGGTTTTTATCAATTCTTGAAAAAAACTGGAAAAAAATTAGTGATGCAAAGGATATAGCAAAACAGTTTTCTGGGTTGAAGGTATTACTTTCAGTAATCTCAGAGATAATAAAAGAACTAAATCTTGATGAAAAAGTAAAAACCTGGACAGGTGAAGAGAGATTAAATTTTGTAACCAAACTAAGAGAAAAAGTACAGCCAATTTTGATCGCTGCAAATAAAGTTGATAAACCCGAAGCAGAAAGATGGATTGGAGAGTTAACTAAAACTGGAGGGGTTCCTTGCTCAGCAGAAGCAGAACTTGCACTAAAGGAGGCAGAAAAAAACAATTTAATAAAATATATCCCTGGAAATAAAGACTTTGAGATAATAGGAGAGGTTACAGATAAACAAAAACTAGCCCTTGAAAAGATTAAAGAATCACTAAAAAAATTTAGTTCTACCGGAATCCAAGTTATAATGAATAAAGCAGTTTTTGAAGTTCTGCAATATATTGCTGTTTTTCCTGTAGTAAAAAAACTTAGTGATAAAGAAGGTAGGATTCTACCTGATGCTTTTTTGATTCCCCCAAATTCAACAGCTTTGGATTTTGCTTATAAAATCCATGAAGACTTTGGAAAAAAATTCATTACTGCAATAGATGTAAAAACAAAACAAAGAGTTGGAAAAAACTATAAGTTAAAAAACCTTGATGTTATTGAGATTGTTTCAGGTAATTGACACTCTCCACAACTAAAGTCAGGAGATTCTGATGTCATATTGCACCAGTTTCGGGCAAAGTCAATGTTGCCCCGTCTTCCAAGATATACCCAGAAGACAA
>JAGXOI010000015.1 GCA_023659975.1 Candidatus Aenigmarchaeota archaeon LH_S4 | reverse complement strand
TACAAGTCCCATATATATATTTAGAAAGAAAATTATTTATAAGGCAATTCCTCTACACGAGCGAAATCGGTAGTTTCCTTGCCTTCTAGTTAATTATGAAAAGAGTCTTTTTTCGCTTGAGCCTTTTTAACCAATTTAACCAACAAAAGGCTCCTATTGGCCAAATTTCATTCTTTTCGCTTGAGCCTTTTTAACCAATTTAACCAACAAAAGGCTCCTATTGGCAAATTTCATTCTTTTCGCTTGAGCCTTTTTAACCAATTTAACCAACAAAAGGCTCATATGAAAGGAATAACTATTGATATGATTGCGAGTATTATAATTTTATTTATGGTTTTTATAATCCTTACTGTAATTTTTATAGCAATGGGTAATGCAATACCATCCCCAATATGAGAGGAATTGTGATTACTAAGATACAGGGAATTATTTTCGTATTAATTTTTTTAGTAGTTATATTTTTAATTATTACCCATCTTTTCTCAGGACAAGAAAAAGAAGGGTTTATGAATTTACCAAGAGGAGTCGGGATTTCTTTGGAATCAGCAGATACAAAGATTTTTGTTTTACCTACAGTTGTCTGGTTTGGAAAAAATCTCAGATTGAATGGAGTTGTAAATTTTGACGATGTGTTTGATGAGGATAATAGTAAATCAACAGATTTTATTTTCCCTACCAATAATGTTTATATAAAAGAGGTTGTCGGTTTTCCTTCTACAGAAAATTTTGGCTACTTAGGTGTGTTATCATCAGTATTGTTTACTGCAACTTTCCCATCAGGATTTTTAAGCCTGTTTACAACGTCGACGACGTTAACCTATATATTTACAACAACAAAACCAATTTCTCCTGTAATTGCATTTTATCCTTTAGTTACTGATAATTTTTTTGGTTCTTTAGTTTCTAATGCACCCGCAAAATTTGATTCAATAAATGGACAAGATATTTATTATCTAAATCCTAAAAAACCCTTCGGCTCTGTAAATTTTACTTTAACAATTGACCCAAAAGAACTTTACAAACATTATCGCCTAAAAAATGAAAAATTTGATAAATCCAAAGCAGAGGAGAATATAAGATTATCTGTTAGCTATTTTACTGATAAGAGCTCAGAAAAATATTATAAGGCTCATACAATCACTCTTGAAACTTTAGGAGCACCAGAAACAGAGGATATAAATGGAAAAACCTGTGAGATTAAATTAACAAGTTGCTGTGATCCTCCTAAATTAAAAGTTGAGTATGATGGAGAAACAGAAACAGGAATCCTTATTAAAAATGAAATCGTAACAATAGCTGGATTAGATATCTATACAAAAAAAGCAGAATACAGGGATACAGAAGTTCAAGTAGGTGCAGCAAGAACTATAAAGGATTTAATAGATAGTGGAGAATGTAAAGAAGATTCTGATAAATATACCTGTTCTTTTGTTTTTAATACTAGTGAGAAATGTTGTCCAGATTTTGTATATATAAAACCAATTTTCAGAGTAAACCTGACCAAAAAAGACATATCAAACTGGGAAACAGAAGAGATAGACCCAATATATTTCCAGGTTATTTATTACTTAGATGTCCTTGAAGATGAAGATTTTATTTTTGAGAATTTTAAAGATATTCAAAATTTATTTAAAGATGAAGATAAAGTAAGTCCTGTGAAAGATATTTTAATTTATCCTTGTAGGGCAATAGCAAGATTAGATAAAGGTCAAATTTCCCTATTACCATCAAGAGTTAAAAGTTTTGATAGAAAAATAATTGACTGGAGTGAATGTGAGTCTGCAACCACTAAGTTTATTCAACTAAAATATAAGAATTTGTATCAGAACTCCACTTGGTTCTGTAAAAAAGATAGTTCAGGAGATTACCTTCTTTACAATCCTTATGCTTTCTGCAGACTTAATGGAGAAGGGTTGCCAGAAATCCCAACTCCTACGTATTTACAGGGCATAATTCCAAGCGGGAATCTTTCATTTAAATGGGGTCCCTGGATAATACCAGATATAACTTATAAGGAATATCATGAAGCTGCTTTAATCTGGGCGTTTCATATGATTGATACTGTCACAGAGACTTTAAAAAATGGGGATAATATAGACTTCCCAGAGGATGATACTATTAGTACAATAACTACTACAATAACAATTACCTATAATTTTAATTAAATCTGAATTTAATATTTATTAATAATAAATAATAGAGGATGTGAAATTAACCAAATTAATAAATGGAAGAAAGTAAATTGATAAGGACTATTAATAAACATTTATACAGATTTCTCGCCTTGACAGTCGTTCTTGATTGCTCACTATATTCGCTTGATGGAATACCCAAAAGTTATTGTTATTTCTCTGAAGAGTTCCATTCCTCAATATCCTTCCATGGCTCTCTGCTCACCTTAAAGTTCTCTCCACTGAGAACCTGCCTATAATTTCTCCAGAGGAATCTTTCATCCAGATAGACCACCACAGCCTTGTCCTTTTCTGACCTTATTGCTCTTCCACTTGCCTGAATTGCTTTTTGTACTGCTGGATAGATGTATCCATATTCCATTCCTTTTCCATAATTTTTGTTATAACAATCTATCCTACTTTTTGTTTCTAAATCTGGCATGGCAAGGGCAACTCCTGCAATTATTATACACTTGAGAGAATTATTTGGAAAATCAATTCCCTGGTCAAATGAGCCAGATTGTACTCCCAGTAATAATCCTTTTTCAGAACCTATAAACTGTTTGAGTAAATTGGTTTTCCGCTCTTTTGTTAGTTCTTGTACTTCCTTAAAAATGTTTAACCTACTATCTAAAAAATTACTCACTTGATTCAGAAAATAATAAGATGGAAAGAAAATTGCTGTGTTTCCATTAACAGCATTGAATATTCTGCTTATGATGTCCGCATAATTCTTGTATTGTGCTTCTCCTCTCCTTGAAAACTTTGTTGTTGCAATTGGCGCAACCAGATTTAGCCTGTTTTCTTTTGGGAAAATTGATTTAAAGGAAATTGTTTCATAATTTTTAACTCCCAACAAATTAGCATACATTTCCAAGGGTTGCAGGGTTGCTGACATTAAAATTGTTGAATAACTATTATTAATTATATCTGAAGTTATTGCTGCTGGCAGTAAAGCATTTAACTTTAATTCAATCTGCTTCCCATATCTTGTATCTTTTTTTCTTATTATTCTTGTAAAGTTCTCATCGCTGTTTATCCAGTTTTCAATAAATTTTGATAAACCTGAGCAGTAACTTTTCTCCTTTCCTTCCTCTATAACTAAATCTGAAACTTCCTGTAATTCATCCAAAAATTCAGGGCTAAGAGAATTCAGAACTGATACTATCTCTTCCTTACTAACATAAGCTTCATTATTATGCTCTAATCTATCCTTTGCAAGTTCCTCTATTCTAATTCTAAGATTATCAATATCTTGACTAACATCCCTCTGCACTCCGCTGGCCTCCTTAATAGCAGTGTTTAAAACAAAAGTTGTCAGTTTTGAGGAAATCAAATCTGTTGCCCTGCCTGAAAGCTGGTGTGCCTCGTCAACAATAACTATGGAGTCTTCAAGATTTTTATTTATTTTTGCAAGGAAAGCTCCTGAAACAAAAGGATTAAAAAGATGAAAATAATCCGCAACAGCTACAACACTTCTCTTTGCAGACTGGCAAACAATTTCATAGGGACAAAAATCCTTGCATTTCTTCTTTAGTTCTTCTGAATTTAGAATTTCCTTAGAGACCTCATTAATTTTGGTTTTTGCTTCTTCTGTGAGTTCTCCTTTTTTGAAAACTTTATTATAAAATTCACATTTCTCTTCTTTTTTTAGATAATTGCAGAGTTCCTGAAAATCTGATGAACCCAAATCATCATAAAAATAATTACAAAACCACCTTTTTCCTATTATATTAACAGTTTTTATTTCTCCGATTTTCTTTAGGGTTTCAAGGGCAATCAGATGCTGAGAGTGTCTCGGCGTCAGAAAGAATACTGTTAATCCAAGTTCAGATGCTAACTTTACAGCTGGATAAAGAACTCCGGCAGTTTTTCCAATTCCAGATGGTGCGTGTATCAATAGATTTTTTCTATTTTTAATACAATCTTCAACTCTCTGAACCAACTCATCCTGATTTTCCCTTTTTTTCTGAAATGGAAATTTCAATGACATAATTGTTTAGATTGATATTTAGTTTTATTTCTTCTCTTCATTCAATACTTACTAAAACTTTTAAATCTATATACTACAAACTATATATTCTATTACCGAAATCTTTATATAATTTAAATACATATATTTAAATGCTCTTTTTTAACTAAAAAGTGGTGTAACATGTTAAAAAGAAAGAAAGAATTTGGTTTGAAATGTCCCGAATGTGGGTCAACAGAAATATTAGTGGATAATGAAAAAGGAGAGAAGATATGCTCAAAATGCGGATTAATTCTGAATGAAAACATGATTGATACACAACAGGACTGGAGGGCTTTTGATTCTGAGGAATTGGAGAAGACTGCAAGAACAGGAGCTCCATTGACAAAGATGAGACATGATAAAGGAATTGGGACAGAAATCGGAAAAAGCAAGGCAGAATTGTTTAAAGTTTCTGCTGGAAAAAGAGGGCAATATTTCAGAATAAAGAACTGGCAGAAAAGACTTGTAAGTGGTAAAGACAGAAATTATGGTTATGCTTTGTCTGAATTGGAAAGAATTGCCTCTGCTTTGAGCCTGTCAAAGAATTTGCAGGAAGAAATAGGGTCAATGTATGAAAAAGCTTTGGAAGAAGGTTTAGTAAAAGGCAGGAGTATTGAAGCTATTATAGGTTCCCTTGTTTATGCTTTATCAAGAGAATATGGTAGTCCAAGGCTGATGTCAGAAATCTGTGATGTTTCAGGAGTTGACAAAAGGGATTTAGGAAGAACTTATAGGTATGTTGCAAGAAAACTAAATCTAAGAGTTATTCCTGCAAAAGCAGTTAATTATGTCCCAAGATGTGCAACAATCCTTAAATTAGGTGATAAAACTCAAATTAAAGCAAAGCAATACCTGAAAGATATAAAAAGTGAAGAAGACATTTCAGGAAAGGGTCCTATAGGGCTTGCTGCAGCAACTTTATACATTGCAGCAATAATGAATGGAGAAATTGTGTCACAAAGAAGAATTGCAGAAGCAATTGGAGTAACAGAAGTTACAATCAGAAATAGGTGCAAAGATATTGCAAAAAGTTTGGGTATAGAGGAAAAAGTTGAGCAGAAGATTAAAGAATTAGAAAATTTGCAGAAAGAATAATGTCAGCCTTTAGAAAAGGCCAACACTCCAAACAGAGAAATTGGTTAAACAATGGTCAGCCTTTAGAAAAGATCTACATTCTAAACAAGGAAATTTGTTTTTTATTTTTTCTAGTTTATAAAGGTGTACAAAATTAATTAAAATTAACAATTTTTGTTATAGACGCAAGTAATCTAATAAAACTAGTAGTAAAGAAAAAGATTGTTCCACCTCAGAAAGGTAGAAGAGGTTGTAAAAATGTTCCGAGAGTAAAGAGCTTTAGTATATCAAAGACTAAAAGGATTTAATGATTCTTAACCTAATTAAGTATTTGAAAGCAAATCCAAAAATAAGAAGAGTAATACTTAGAATTGCTTCAGGTATTTAAACTAATTACCAGAAATCGTCTAATCAATGAGAACAATAGAAAAGCTTTTAAAGATTAAATATAATGATGCCAAACCTAAAATTTTCGGATAATCAAAGAGTTTTACTTGTAAATGCACCAAATTCTATAAGTGATTATACTTTCACTGAAAATGGAAATTATGGTGTCTTCCCAGCATTAGGTGTAATTAGTTTAGGGACAAGACTTAAAAAAGACTATCCAAACCTTAAGATTAAAGTCTTAGATGGAGGGATTTTTAGAACAGAATACATCTTAAGAGAAATTGATAAGTATAAACCATCAATTATATGCATAAGTGTATTAACACCAACTTATAAAGAAGGTTTGAAAATTGCTGAATATGCAAAGAAAAAATACAACTCTATTACAATATTAGGAAATGATCATGCAAATTTTTTTCCTAGATTAATACTTGAAAAAAGACCATTTATCGATTATGTTATAAAATCTGAAATTGGTGAACCTCTTTTATCCCATTTGGTTGGTAAATTAATTGGAGAAAAAGATGAATTAGTTTCTTCAAATGGAAAAGAAGGAATCTTTTACAGAACTGAAAATGGTATTAAAAGAACTTATAGTAAAGGTTCAACTCTTTCTGATGTGTATAAGACTAAAGAAGATATACCAGACATAAATCTAATTAAAGAATATTTTCATATTTATTGTGAAAATTATAATAAAAGATATAAACTCTTTCAAAAAGATTCAAAAATACCTATGACAATTAATATTGCTAGAGGTTGTGTAAATTGTCGAAAAAGATGTCTTTATTGTAGTATATATAATTTAAGTCCAAAACGGACGATCCCAGAATTTTTTTGGTGGATTATAGAAAAATATAACCTAGAATATAAAGTAAATTTCTTTTTCGAAGTAGCCGATGAATTTCTCACATTTCAAACATTAATTAAAGAATTAATAAAAACAAAACCATTTGACCTTAGAGAAAAATGCATTGAAATGGAAATTTATGCAAGAGCAGATAATATTGTTAATATTCCAGAAAGTATTCTATTATTAAAAGAATTGAATATTACAAGAGTTAACTTGGGCCTAGATTCTGGTGATAATACAATGCTTGAATTTCTAAGAAAGAATTATATTCTAAGAGGAATTCAATCACCTTCTGAAATAAATTATCAAGCTGTAAAATTATTGGCTGAAAACGGGATAACTATTCATGCATCTTTCCCTATAGGTTGCATTGGTGAAACATACACTTCACTCAAAAATACATTATTCTTTATAAAAAGAATAGCTAATGAATTTGGAGGGCGAATAGCTACATTAGAATCATCTGAATTTATTCCACTACCAAATTCACCAGCTTGGGATATTTTGCTAAGTAAAGAAAATTCTGTTTACTTAGAGAATATCCATGATATATTAAAAAAATCTAAAATAAAAATTGATACAAAAACGAAAAAATCACTTCAACAAAAATATAGCAATCAAGATTTATTAAACCTTGAAGAGCTTTCCAGAGATTGGATAAAATATTTTACTCATATATCTTGGACAGAAGTGGAAAATACAAAAAAAGAGATAAAAAAAATAGATAAAAAAATTGGTGCAGTATATGGTACATCTATTTAAAAACAAAAATGAAAAAATATTGTTGCGGGTTAATGTTAAAACCATTTTAGAAATGAATATACAAAATTAATATAGTACAGAAATAATAGTAGATAAAAGGAAAATCAAAGATTTCCTTAAATTGCTTTCAGCAACTTCTTTTATCTACAATTAAAAGTATTCTGCTTTTTATAAAAGAAGTTTATTAGTGTATTCTCGAAGACTATCTATTACCTTCTTATCATAGTTTTATCTTATAGAATACTTAAAATTTCAAAAATAAAAAGAAAATTAAGAAGGTTATCCTCCTGGTTGTTGTCCTCCTTCTTCTCCCTGGCCTGTGCCATCTTGGTATATAACTATATTCAAGTCTCTTTTTTTTCAGTTCCTGCTGCTCCTCCCCCACCTGTGCTAGTTACAAACCACATCATTACTCCAATCACTGCCAAGATTATTATTAATGCAACTAAATCCTGTCCTGCAAATCCTGAATACCATGTAACACCTCCTGTTAATCCACCTAAGATTACCCAAGCAGCGAAGATTATTATTATCAGTGACAAAGCCTTTGTACCTCCTGTTAAATTCTTTAAATAATCTGGTGCTGCTAATTCTACAACCAAAACGATTCCTAAAATTGCAACCAAAAATATCATTGTCATTCCTGAGGCAGATATAAAGAATTGACCAACTGAAGAACCCCAAGGAGTAAATGATACTAGGAAAAATCCTAAAGCCAAGGCGATTAGTCCTGAAGCTCCTCTTGCTGTTGAACTATCAGGTTCACCAAACAACTTTGTCCTCATTAATAGTCCGAAGATTATTGCAAATGTTAGAACCCAGGGGAAAATCAACTCGTATAGCAAGCCACACATTTGTCCTGTAAGTCCAAGTATCGTACATGCTGCATATCCAACTACCATAATATTATTTTAAAGTATTTATAAGTTATTATGAAAGATAAATTAAAGAAAATTTCTGATGTAGAATATTTGGTTTCAAAAGAATCAAGGGAAAAAATGAGGGTAAATGCAAAGATAATTGCTACCAATAAAATTATTGAAGCTGCTGAGGATGAAGCAATCAAGCAATTGACGAATGTAGCATGCTTACCAGGGGTTGTGGAGCCTGTCTACGGCATGCCTGATATTCACTGGGGTTATGGTCTGCCTATGGGAGCTATAGGGGCTTTTGACTCTGAGAGTGGTGTAATTTCAAGTGGGTGCACTGGTTTTGATATTAACTGCGGAATCAGGATGATTAAAACAAATTTAACCTATAAAGAGATTAAACCAAAATTAAAGCAATTAATTAATGTTTTGTTTCAGAATGTTCCAACAGGGGTTGGCTCAAAAGGGAAATTGAGATTGTCAAGAGGAGAATTAGATGAAGTTCTTGTTAAAGGAGCAAGATGGGCTATGGAAAATAATTATGCAACAAAAGAAGATTTGCAACATATGGAGGAATACGGTAATATGTCTGGTGCAAATGTAGATAAAATTTCTGATTTGGCAAAAAAGAGGGGTCTTCCACAATTAGGAACTTTGGGTGCAGGGAATCATTTTCTGGAAATTCAGAAGGTTGACCAGATTTTTGATTCTGAAACTGCAAAAATTTTTGGTGTTACTGACAAGGATCAGATTATTGTAATGTTGCATTGTGGTTCTCGTGGTTTGGGTCATCAGATTGCCACAGATTACTTAAAAATCCACGAAAAGGCTGCAAAAAAATATAATATCTGGCTTCCAGACAAGCAACTAGTTTGTGCCCCTGCAAATTCTAAGGAAGGACAGGATTATTTTGAAGCAATGAAAGGAGGGGTAAATTATGCTTTTACAAACAGAACTGTGATGACAGATTGGATTAGAGAGAGTTTTGAAAAAGTTTTTGGAAAAACCAGAGAGGAAATGGATATGAAACTAATTTATGATGTGTGCCACAATATTTGTAAACTGGAAGAACATGAAGTTGAAGGTGAGAAAAGAAAATTATATGTTCATAGGAAAGGAGCAACAAGAAGTCTTTCTGCCGGACATGAGTTATTACCAGAAACCTATAAAAAAGTGGGGCAGCCTGTTTTAATTGCGGGTTCAATGGGAACTGCAAGTTATATTTTAGTTGGAGGTGAAAAAGCAAAGAAAACTTTTTACTCAAGTTGCCATGGGGCAGGAAGAGTAATGAGCAGGAGCAAAGCAATAAGAAATTTCAGGGGGAATACAATTAGAGAAGAATTAGCTAAAAGAGGAATTACTGCAAAGTCCACAAGCCCAAAAGTTCTGGCTGAAGAATCACCAAATGCTTATAAGGATATTGACGAAGTTGCAAAAGCAGTTGACATTGCGGGAATCTCAAAGAAAGTTGTTCGGGTTGTTCCTGTTGGGGTTGTTAAGGGATAATATTTGTGTAAATCCTTGATTGTCCAGACTGGCTAAAAGATACAATTTCCAGAGCATGAGACCTAACTTAGCCTCTCATATTTTGAAAACATAAAATAGGTGAAAACTGTAGCTGCCAATAAAATTGTTCCAAGTATTAATGATAAGAAGTGAAATGATAATACATCAACTATAATTCCACTGAAAATAAAACTGAAAAAAGCGCCGATTTTGGCTATTGACATATAAGTCGTCAGGATGAAACCTTCCCCTCTCTTTTTTTCTCCTATGTCTGACATCAGAGTCCAAGCAGAGATATTCCACATTGCAGTGCCTATTCCCATCAGGAGCAATACAATAAGAAGGATAAAAATATTGTTAATAAAAAAGAAGGAAATAAGTCCTGTTGCATAAATGATAAGACCCAAATCCACAAGTTTATAATTACCATATTTATCACATAATTTTCCAAAATAATATTGTAAAAGGTGGGTAGCCCCAAGCAAAAAGAATCCCAAACCAACAAGAGAATAGGATTGACCTAAATCAGATACAATAAAAAGAGGTAAGAACAAAATTAACACGGGGTGGGTAGCATGTGTAAGTATACCAAGTAAACCCATCAGTCTGAGTTTTTTGAATGAAAAAAAATATTTGATGTTTGAAATTAAATCTAAATCTCCTCTGTGGATTTTTTTGAAGTGAAACTCTTTTTTGTCAAACAGGATAATTAAAAGAAATGCAAATATTGTAATTGAAATAAAGAAAGGGAAGCTGATAAAAAAATAGTCAGCGAGGAATCCTCCAATCAAAGGTGCAACAACTTTTCCTATGTGTCCTATACTTAAAAATAGGCCTCCTAAGTAACCTCTGTCTTTATCTTGGATACCATCTTCTACTTTTGCAAGAATAATTATGGTTAGTGTAGCGAATGTAACTGCATCCAGAAGTCTTGCAACAATTATGCATATAATGTAAGTATTATAAATATACAAAAGAAAAGCAATTATCTGAAAGAAAACTGCCAAAACTATTATATTTTTCTTTCCCATTTTGTCTGAAAGATTACCTATAATTGGCAATACAAAAATAATTGTTAGTGGAAAGAGGGTAAAAATAAAGCCTAACTGTGTGCTTGTGTAACCCAAACTTTTTATGTATGGTCCAAGTATAGGGATAACTAAATATAAAGCAAGCATGAAAACTAAGTTTATCTCTGTTAGTCTTTTGAAAGTATAGATAGACATATATTATTAAAGTTAGAAATATAATCACTTCTTTCTCTTTCCTGTTCTTCTTGGAGCAATAGAACCTATTTTCTGTCCTGGAGGTGCATTGGCTGAAACTGAAGTGGAGCTTCCTGGTTTTGTTTTACCTCCATAAGGGTGGTCAACAGGATTCATCTTGCTTCCTGAAGTTCTTGGATAAAGTTTTCCTTTTGATTTCATAAACTTCCATTTAGTTCCTGCCTTTAGAAAAGGTTTTGTGTTTCTGGCAAAACCTGCAGGTTTTCCAACAATTGCCCTACAATTCCCGCTTAGTTTCTTCATCTTTTTTGAAGGAAATAGCAGAAAACAGTATCCTTTTTCATGTGATTTTACAATTGCAGAAGAGCCTGAAGATTTACAAAATTTTCCACCATCTCTATAAACAGACTCAATAAAATAAACAGAATGCCCCACCGGAGTTCTGGCGAGAGGAAGAATATTTCCTGTAGAAACTCCTGCATCAGGAGAAATATCTATAATTTGGTCTGTTGCCAAACCAACAGGTGCAGCAATAAAACTTATTATTCCATCCTTAAATCTTATTTTTGCAATAGGGGCATTTCTGGCAGATATATGTTTTATATCAACGACTTTTGCTTTTCCTTCTCTTTTAGGTAATTTCAACTCTAATTTACCTTTTGCTCTATAAGTTGAACTTCCTTTACCCCTTCTCCTAGCAATAATTCTTTTTCCCATAAACCCTTTTCTTTTATAAATAATTTAAATGCACGTCTTCGGATGGCATGGCTCACTTTCATCAGTTCCTCCTGGTTTGCCTTAATCTATGATTTTTATCCAAAAACCTTTTCCAAGTCTTTTAAATCAAAACAAAATACATTTTTTTCTTTAATTTTCTCTTTGAATGACTTGGCGAATATAACATAAAATTCTTTTCTTTTATCTTTACACCAATCAACAAATCTTGATTTTTCTTTCAACTCTTGTAATATTTTCTTTGCATTAATCTTGGATTTCCATTTACATTCTCCAAAGAGAATTTGTTTTGTTTTTTCATCTAATGCAACCAAATCAATCTCCAATTCTTTTCTAGTATTATCCTTATCTCTATAAAATCCCCACCAACCTCCTATTTTCGAGAAAGATAAAATCTTTTTCTGCCTGTTTAATTCCATCAAGAATTCTTTACAAATATCTTCAAATACAAAAGAAGTATAGAATGGCAGATTTGACATTATACTAGCAAAAACTTCATTTGTATCCCTAATTTCAATTTTAGATTTGTTTGGAAATATAAACTTAAACCAGAATCTAAGATAATTATCTTCAATTTTATATATACCTCTTCTGAATTTAAGAGGGTCTTTAGTGATTGGGACTTCTCGTTTGACTATACCTATTGCATGCAACACATCAATATATCTGCTTATTTTCTTGCTATCCTTACCCACGAAGTTTGAGATTTCATTCAGTTTTGTGTTTCCCAATGCTATTGATTTTAGAATAGAAAGATAAACATTTGGATTCTTGAATTCTTGAGACATTAAAAACATACCCTCTTGATAAAAAAATCCTTCTTTTTCAATAAATTTCAGCTTTAAAAATTTGCTTATATTTTTTTCTTCTATCATTATTAGATACTTTGCAACCCCTCCTGTAATAGAATAAAATAAGATTTTATTTTCAATATTATATTTTTCCATGAATTTTGATGAAAGTTTAAAATTGAATGGTTCTAAATGGATTTGGGATGTTCTCCTTCCATAAAGGGGTGAATTATAATTTAAAACCTTTTTAAGCATTAGGCCAACCAAAGAACCGCTCATTATTAAAAAGATGTTGGTTTTTGAAAAGAATTGATCCCAGTATTTCTGAAGTATTGATGGAAATGCTGGATTGCTTTTTATAATGTAAGTCAATTCATCCACAGCCAGAATAATTCTTTTCTCTTTCGGAATTGTTTTTGTAAGATAAGAAAAGAACTGATCCCAATTTTTAAATATGGTTTTTGCAAGAAATTCATCTTTTGTATAGGCATATACCTGTTGTTTAAAATCTTCTATTTGTTGATGTTCTACTTGCTGGTCAGCTAAATAATACATGTAATCTTTTTTGTCTTTTAAAAATTCTTCTATGAGGGATGTTTTTCCAACTCGTCTTCTACCATAAATTATAATAAACTTTGGGGTATTTTTCCTGTACTCAATATTTAAATGGTTTAATTCATATTCTCTATTTATAAACATAATATATATTGTTATTTTAAAGTTTTCTATTCTAGATTAGTCTAATTTAGTTTAGGTAATAGATTATATAGAAGGAAATCATTTAAGGACTCAATTAATTAGATAAAGAAGTTTTTTATATAAAAGAATTAACAGTTGCTCCACTTGGTGGTTCAACTCCCTTTCATTCCTGTACAATACTCTTTTGCTTCTGTATAATTTTTATTAAATTGGCTACATAAATTTGGATAATTTTGTGGAGAACTTGAACAATTAAAACTTTCATTAGAATAAAAATGCCATCTCCACTCATTACATTCACTGTCCAACTGTGCTTCAGAAGTTATTCCTTCTCCAGCAGGATTAAAAATTCCTGTATAAAACAAAACTATAACTGCAAGTACCAGAACACAGATAACAATTATAATAATTGTTTCAATAGACAGAGATACTCCTTTTAGTTTCATAATATTATTTAATTTCCTTAAGTTTACCAAACATTTTCTTATAAACTTTAAATTTTTTTAAACTTAGCAAATGCAATTCAAATTCGTAAGGTAATTTTAATTCTTTCCTTATTTCTGCGATTATTTCGGCTCTTCTCAAACCTTTTTCTGGAATAGAGGACGAGCAAATTAAAATATCTATATCACTGCAGGCACTGTACTTTTTTTTAATTACACTACCAAATCCATAGACATGGGTATCACCTAAAATTTTTGTACTTAGTTTTTTTATTTCTTTTGCATAAGTCTCCCAATTTTTAAAAACTTCATTCATTCTACTAACTGTATAATTTTCTGGACTACTTCTACAAGTTTTTTTATCTCCGCTATTTCAAACTCTCTGGCAAAATATCTTGATGTTATATGTGCATCTTCTAATAATGCTAATCCTAAAATTTCGTCCTCCAATAATTTTTTTGCTCTTTCATCCAATTCTGCTACCTGTGATAATAGAATCCTCAAAGAATGTGTTTTTGGATAATATCCTTTTTTCTCTAACAAAAAAGATTTTAAAAAAAGTTGTGCCGCCTGTTCCAAAGTGACATCCTCCACCACCAAATTGATTTTTGGAAGTGGCTTCCAGCAACTAGTA
>JAGXOI010000014.1 GCA_023659975.1 Candidatus Aenigmarchaeota archaeon LH_S4 | reverse complement strand
CATATGTTCTATATAATATATATTATAAAATATAATAATTAGTAAATCTAATAAAATATATATATAAAAATATAGTTATTCTATCACAACTTATAAAAAACATATATAAAGCGTTACACATAAAAAACACAAAATTACCCCCTTTTTTTAAGGTTAAAATAGTGTCTATACCAAGGGGCTAAACGCTCTAAAGATAGGGAGAATTTGGCAGAAATCCTAACTGGCGCGTATTTACCTTCCCTGTCTATTATACCCAGCCTCTGCATTTTGTTTGCTGCATCATATGCTGTACCCCTAGGTAAATTGTGTTTATCTATAATTTCACTTATTGTCTTTGACCCTTCTGTTAATTCCTTTAAGATAACCAGAGAAGCAGCTCTCATACTCTTTTGTGACCCAGGGAAAATCACAAGCACAAAATCTTCCAGACTAAACTCTCTCAAATTTATTTTTTCACCCTGATAAGTTGTTATTTCCATAATCTATTATACACCGACAAAATATATAAAAGGGTGTTTTTTTGGATAAATTCTGTCGGTTTTTCCTGTATGTTTAAATACTTATAGCAGATAACCCCGATAATTCATAAAAAACCCTATAAAAAGAGGGAACCTGGGTTTTTGTCGGTATTTACTGCATTACTCTATAACTTTACTTTCCCTTGTTTTTAATCTCTGTTGTGTTGAGTTTTGACAATTTTCTGATAATCCCTTCCAACTGCAACATTAAATCCTTACCTTCCTCTGTTAATTCTATATATTTTACCCTGCTGACTTTCATAAATTTAACTAATCCAAATTTCTTGAATTCATCCAAAAGTCTTACACTATGGGAATATGTGCAGTTTATCTCCTTTGAGAGTGTACTCACATATTTTGCTTTCTTTCCAGTTGTACCTAATGCCAACAACAACTTTGCAGGCTTCTCTCTTAAAAATAGAGATAATGCACTAAACCTCTCCTTTTCTTTTTCCATAATTATTTATATATATAAATATATATAAAACCTGACTGAATAGTTTATAGCGATTTTTCAATCGTTGCTGTAGTATATATAGTTTAATGTATACACTAATTGTTATAGTTATTATGTTAAATATAATACTATATATATTACAAATAATATATATTTTGATATTAACTCACATTTTTTATTGTGAGAGTTCAGAGTCAAAATTACAAGTAGTAAAATTAGACCAATAAACTATTCAGAAGGTTAATATAAGGTAAATACTAAAAACTACCCAAACTACTCTGTTTCCCTCCTTTTTCCCCTAATTTATCAATGAACTTCTGCACCCTCTCCTCTGAAAAATTGTGCTCTTCACACAGTATTTTTTTTATTTTCTCTGGTTCTGGTCTTCTGGATTTAATCTCATACTTTTCAAAAATTGGAGGGTTTAGAAAGAAATTATATAAGGTTTCCAAAGAGATTCCAAAATCCCATTTTACCTCCGTTTCTATTTCCTTTAGAGAAGTTGTTTTTTTGACCAATTCTACAGCTTTCTTTGGCCCAATCCCTTTTATTCCAGGATTGTAATCTGTCCCAATTAATAATCCTATCAAAATTAGCTTTTCTTTAGTCAAACCTATTTTTTCCAATTCTATTAATTCCAAAGATTCTGCCCTGCTTATTGAGAGATTTCTTAAAATCCTTGGCGAGCCAAAAAGTAAGGAATCAAAATCCTGACTTGCTGTTGCAAATACTTTTCCATCCCTGCAGATTTTTGCACACTGGGCTTCTCCCTCACTTTTAGCCTGAACAACAGGAAAACCAAGATAACTTAGCAGAAGTTTACTTTCTTCAATCATCTCATCTGAGAGTGTAGAGCTCATTCTCGCATATTTTTGTGCTTCTTTTATTTTCCTTTCACTCAATGCAATCTCCCATTTCTCTTTCGCCTCCTCTCTTATTTTTTTCCTCCTCTCAATTTCCTGTTCTTTAAAATCAGGTGGCTTCCCATCAAAAACAAAAATCAGATCAATCCCCTTACAAGTTAGATTTATTGTCCTGTAAAAAAGTCCGGATAAATGCGAGGTTACTCTGTCCTTTCCATCTTTCAAAGGAGTCCCATCAGCTTGCCTAATACTTGAAAGAAACTGATAAATTATATTATAACTATCAACTGCCAAACTCTTCCCAACCAAAAAATTGAAATCTACCTTTTGTGGCTGTATTATTGAAGATAAGTTAACTCCCATTATTTAAATACATATTTTATGAAAACTTCTATTTATCCACCCATCAAATCCCTTGCGTCTTTCTTCCTATTTTCCTTTTTCTCCAGAAATTCAATACATTCATCTTCAAGACTCTTATTTGTTTCTGCATCAATAACTTTTTTCTCTCTGATTTTTACAAACAAAGGAAACGAGCTTGCCTCGCCAACTAAAACAGCCTCGCCAACATCTAAGGAGGTAATCTGTCTCTGGAGTTCACTAGTTATCCCCTCACTACTCTCTGAAATGTGTTTCAAATCATAAGGGTTTGTTATCTTCAAAAACATAAAAGTGTTACACTGGGATAGACTTGTTGTGCATAAATGAACAGGTCTCTGGGAAATTAAACAAAGTAAAGCATTGAATTTTCTCCCCTCTCTTGCAATTTTTTTTATAATATTTTTTGAGAAATTTTCCTTGCTACTTCCTTCAGGAGCGAAATTGTGTGCCTCTTCAATAAAAGCAATAAAGGGGGGAATTTTTCTTTTTACTCTTTTGTTAAAAAGTTCTCTTAGAAAATAGGCAGCAACCATCTTCTTTTTCTTGTCATTTGTTATTTCAGAAATGTCCAGAATAGAAGCCTGTCCAGGGAGAATTATAGTATTTACAGAAGGGATATCATAGTAACCAAATAGTCTTAAAGAATTAAGAGAATAAAGATTTGGGATTAAAACATCTTTTGTCGCCTGTTTTATCCTCTCACTCTCCTCAATTTTTTGGATTATTTCTTTGATTCCAAAAACATCCTCGGTTTTTTTCAGTTCTTCAATAATTTTTATCAGGTCTCTTTCTTGTGCAAAACTCAAGTTCGGAAGAAAAAGTCTATAATAGTAACTGGAAAGGTGTGGAATTCCAATTCTGATATCCCTGCCTTTAATCAGATTTGCCTTTTGTGAAAAATTTTCATCATAAGCAAAACTTGAATATTCTCCGTGAGGGTCAATTATAATAACACCAACTTTACCCTGCTCATCAGTCCTGTTTAACAGTTCTTCAACCAAAACAGCAGTTGCATAACTTTTCCCTGCCCCAGACAAAGAAAGAATAGCAATGTGTTTCTGAAATAGTCTGTTTAAATTCAGTTTTACTTCTAGAGCATGACCACTCACATTACCAATTTTTAATCCCTGCTCATCAAACTTAAACAATTTTTCTAAATTTTTATTCTCTGCAAGTTTGACTGCTTCTCCAGGGGACACAGGATAATTGGCTTTTCTTACTCTTTCATCCAAAATTCCGAGACAGTATACTTTGCACAAAAGAAATTCCCATCTGTCTGTTGGAAAGTGTAGGTTAATGTCTGTCTCATAATTTGAAATTGTCTCAGGCTGCATAAAATACCTGTTTGTCTTTGTTATCTCTTCAATTCTTCCAACAAGCAACCCTTCCCTCGTCTTTGTCTGAACAAATAAACCCCTCTTCACTTTACTCTCCTTTGTTGCAACAAAATAAAATATAGTTGTATTAGGTGTTTCATCTTTGCATACAACTGTTCCTAACTCCATAAGATTTCTTGTTTTAATTTTAAATGTTTTCTAATTAAAGTATCTTAGGGAATTTTAATTAGACAAAAACCAAACTCAGAGAAAATTACAGAAAACCACAAACAAAAATAGGTTTTCAAGAGTAAGAAGAATTTAAGTTAATTTACCTAAAAAGAATATTATGAAAGATGTTTTAATAATAGGAGCAGGACAGGCTGGTCTATTTGCAGCAAATGAATTGGCAGGTAAAAAAGATGTAATAATTGTTGATAAAGGCAGGGAGATAGACAAAAGAATCTGTAAGATGAGTTCAAATCTGACCTGTGCTCATTGCAAGCCCTGTAACATAATGTGTGGTGTTGGAGGTTCAGGGACTTTCTCTGACGGAACCTTAAATTTAAATCCGGAAATAGGTGGAAATCTTATGGATTTTACAAACAGAATAGAATCATGGAATTTAGTTAACCAAGTTGATAAAATTTTTATTAAATATGGTACTCCAAAAGATTTACAATATTATGATCCTACAAAGATAGAAAGACTAAAGAGAGTAGCTTTGTCTTATGGAGCAAAATTTGTTGAAATAAGGCAAAGACATATTGGCTCTGATAATTCTCCGGAAGTTATAAAAAATTTTAAATCAAACCTTGAAAAAAGGGGTGTAGAATTTTTGTTGAATTCCGAGGTCTCTGGTTTGATTATTGAAAATAACTGCTGTAACGGAGTGATTCTAAAAAATGGGGAAGAAGTAAGAGCAGGAAAAATTTTGTTGGCTCCCGGGAGAGTTGGTGCAGAGTTTATAAATAATTTGGTTGAAAAACACAAAATTGAATTTTCTTATGGGAAGATTGATGTTGGAGTGAGAATAGAAGTTCCCGCAATACTTACAAATTCTATAACAGAAATAAACAGAGACCCGAAATTTCATATTTACACAAAAACTTATGATGATTTTGTCAGGACATTTTGTACTAATGAGAGAGGGTTTGTTGTTAAGGAAGAGCAGGATAGTTTTGTGACTGTAAATGGGCATTCTCTTAGAAAAACAAAATCAGAGAATACAAATTTCGCATTTTTGGTTAGGGTTAAGCTAACAGAGCCACTTGAGAACACAACAAAATATGGAAGGTCAATTGCAAAACTTGCAACCACGATTGGAGGAGGAAAACCACTAATACAGAGGTTCGGTGATTTGAGGAGAGGAAGGAGGTCAACCTGGGATAAAATAAACCGAAATCCTGTGAATAATAGTCTGGAAGAGGTAACTCCAGGAGATATTTCAATGGCCATGCCTCACAGAATTGTAAAAGATATTTTAGATGGTCTTGAAGTCCTGGATAAAATTAT
The DNA here is from genome assembly GCA_023659975.1 of Candidatus Aenigmarchaeota archaeon LH_S4. Lineage (GTDB taxonomy): Archaea > Aenigmatarchaeota > Aenigmatarchaeia > QMZS01 > QMZS01 > QMZS01. The sequence goes on along the minus strand of JAGXOI010000014.1, from coordinate 9,556 downwards.
TCCGGGAGTTGCATCTGATTCAACCCTGCTTTATGCCCCAGAAGTAAAATTTTATGCAATAAAGCTGAATATTGATAAAAACATGCAGACTTCTATTAAGAATTTATATGCAGCAGGAGATGGGTGTGGTTTATCAAGAGATATCATAAATGCTGCGGCAACAGGTATTTTGGCTGGCAGGGGGATTTTAGCTGAATAATACCAATTTATACTATATTTATTTGAATAAATATATATATGAAATACAAATTAAAAGGAATTTCTCCGATAGTTGCAAGTGTCCTTTTAATAGCGTTTAGTACTGCAATTGCTGCAGTTGTCGGAACTTGGGCTATGGGCTATACACAGGGTCAGTTAACAGATATAGAATTGTGTGAAGATGTAAATGTAGAATTTCTTAATGTAAGTTATGATTCTTCATCAAAAGAGGGTAGCTTTAGAATACAAAATACAGGGCCAACTATAGATAAGTATGATGTTTATGTTTTTGCTAGTGGTAATTTGGAAGAAAAAGTAAAGGAAATAACAACTCCACTTAAAAAATCCGAAAAGAAAACAATAATATTTGAAACTGAAGTGGAAAATGTGAAAGGTATAAAAATAAAAATTCCAACTTGTTTTGGAAAAAGTTTTTTTGGATTAGTAAAATAAATTAATTTTTAAGAATGATAAAAATAAATTGATTAGATTTCTTTTTGCTTTAAAAAAGGTCCATCAACGCAACTTCTATGACCTGTTGAACTTGCACAGGAACCGCACAAACCAATCCCACATCTTGTCATAAAATCAATTGAAAAATAAATTTTCTCTGGATTTATGTATTTGGTTTCTATTTTTATAGACTTTTCAATCATTATTTTGGGTCCACAGTTGACACAATGATCTGGAGTGTTATTTTTTATAATTTCTTCCAACACATCTGTTAAAAATCCTTTGTGTCCAATTTCTCCACTTTCCGTTGTAAGATAAACCTCCTTGCAAAAAGATTTAAATTCTTTTATATAAGGTAGATGGTTTCTATCTTTAGCCCCCAGTAAAGCTATTGTATTAATATTTTTCTTTGTAAAAAGTAGAAGAGATGCAATTCCTGTTCCACCACCTACTAATAAGACTCTTCCTTTAACTTCTGGTATTTTTCCATAAGGACCTCTTATATAGAGATTATCTCCTTCTCCTAGTTTCATTAATTCAGTTGTAAAACAACCTCTTTTTTGAATCAATAAAGTTAAAGGATTATCATCAAAAATAGAGAAAGGTTTCTCACCTTTTTCTGGCAACCAAACAAAGATAAACTGGCCCGGCTCCACTTTCAAAGTACCTTCCAAACTCAGCAAAAACAAATCTTCTGCCATTTTTTTGTTTTCTTTAATTTTGTATTTTTTGTATTTCATTTCTGTTTGTTTCAGTAAAGTTACTGCATTATTTGTTCCTTTCTCCAAGTCTTCTGATAATTCATGAAAATAGTTTTTTATTTCTTCGGTTCTCATCCCTATCAATGCAGAACCTATTCCAAAGAAATTTGCTCCAACTCTCTTGTAATTTCTTATATCTTCAGCACTTGAAATCCCGCCACAAGCGATAATTGGTAAATTGGTGGTTTCCCTGAGTTCTCTAATACATTTAAGGCTGATAGGCAAAATTGCTTTACCAGATATTCCTCCAACTTTGTTTGAAAGTATAGGATAACCATCACAAAATTGCATACCAGGTCCAACTGTGTTTATTGCAGTAATTCCACTTGCTTTACCCTTAACGGCGGATTTAACCATTTCCTTAACATCTAAATTAGGAGAAAATTTCACAAATACAGGTTTTCCAAGAGAAGAAATTGATTTGGTTATTTCACAAATTAACTCTTTATTTTGCCCTACAACTTGACCATACCTATCTGAGTGAGGACAGGATAAATTTAATTCAAAACCATCACAAACTTCAAACAATTTTTCTGCCACCCTATAAAACTCTTCCTTGTTACTTCCAAATATTGAACAAAGCAGAAATCTGTTTTCAGGAATTTTTATTTTCTTTAATTCTTTTGCGAACAGATCTGCTCCTTTGTTTGTCAAACCAACCGCATTTATAAAAGAAAAGGAATTACACTGAGCAATAATTGGTTCCTTGTTTCCTTCTCTTGGCTCCAAGCCAATACTTTTTGTTGTTAAAATCCCAATTTCAGGAAGCTCATTTGCAATTTTTTCCAATATTGAAACTTCTGTAGTGATTATTCCGCTTGGAATTGTAAAAGGTCCACTAATTTCTTTACCACAAAAAAGCATAATTTTATTAATTTAAAATTTGTTATATAACTTCTTTTTCGCTCGAGCCGAGCCTTTTTGGTGAAATACCTGACAAAACGCTCGAGCCAAAAACCCAACCTTTTTATTGACCAATTTCCTTGTTTGGGTACAGAACTTATTTTTTTTCGAAGAAAAAAAACCTTTTAGTAATAAATTAATCTGTCTGGATTAAAAGAAAAAGTATTTAAAAGATAAAAAGTTTTAATTATGCAAGAGGGAATTAACCTCACTGTTGGGGATTTATCTGCAAACAGGCAGGATTATGGGAGAGGATTTTCCAGACTAAGTTCTGATTTCATGACTAAAATAGGAGTTAAAGAAGGTGATTATATAGAAGTTGAAGGAAAAAGTAAAACATATCTTATTGCTGTGAGGTCTTATCCAAGTGATATAGGCCTTGATATTATAAGGATGGATGGCATAGCAAGGAGAAATTGTAAAACAGGTGTTGGTGAAAAAGTAAAAGTCAGGAAAGCAAATTTGAAAGAAGCAACTAAAATAGTTATTGCTCCTGCTCAGGAAGGAGTAATGATACGTACTAGTCCAGACTATATGATACAAAATTTATTTAAAAGACCTTTTTCAAAGGGGGATATTTTTGTTCCAAGTCCAGTTACAAGAAGGAGAGATACAGATTTTTTTGGAGATTTTTTTGAAAATTTTTTTAGTGACCAAAGTAGGTTTTTTACTCCATTTGGAAATATAAAATTTATTGTTGTTAATATTTCACCAAAGGAAGGAGGATATATAGGTGAAGGAACAGAGATAGAAATTTTGTCAAAAGCTGTTGAAGTCAAAGAAGAGGAAATAGTTCCAGAGGTAACTTATGAAGATATCGGCAGTTTAAAGAGAGAAATAGAGTCTGTAAGAGAAGTTATTGAACTACCTATGAGACACCCCGAACTTTTTCAGAGACTAGGAGTTAAACCCCCAAAAGGTGTTTTATTACATGGACCTCCTGGGACTGGTAAGACTTTGTTGGCAAAGGCTGTTGCAAATGAGACTGGTGCAAGATTTTATTCAATTGCAGGGCCAGAAATAATGTCAAAATGGTACGGACAATCTGAAGAAAATCTGAGGAAGATTTTTGATGATGCTGAAAAAAATGCTCCTTCGATTATATTTATTGATGAGTTGGATGCAATTGGTTCTAAAAGAGAAGAAGTTACAGGTGAAGTAGAGAGGAGGGTTGTTTCACAACTGCTTACGATGATGGATGGATTAAAAACAAGAGGTAAGGTAATTGTTATTGCCGCAACAAACAGGCCTGATTCCTTAGACCCTGCATTGAGAAGACCTGGAAGATTTGACAGAGAAATAGAACTTGGAGTTCCAAACCATGAGGGAAGATTGGAAATTTTACAGATTCACTCTAGAAATATGCCTTTGGCAAAAGATGTTAATTTGAAAAAATTGAGTAAAAAAACTTATGGTTTTGTTGGTGCTGACTTAGAATCTATATGCAAGGAATCTGCAATGCATGCTTTGAGGAGAGTTTTGCCAGATCTTTCTTCTCTGAAAGATAAAGAATTACCAAAGGAAATGATAGAAAAACTAATAGTAACAAAAGAAGATTTTGATTATGCAATGCAGAAAATTGAGCCATCTGCAATGAGAGAAGTTTTAGTTGAAATTCCTAATGTAAAATGGGAAGATATTGGTGGGTTGGAAAAAGTCAAACAAAAATTAAAAGAAGTTGTAGAATGGCCTTTGAAATATCCCAACAAATTTAAGCTCTTTAATATAACCCCTCCAACAGGTATTTTGTTTTATGGACCTCCTGGAACTGGTAAGACTTTACTGGCTAAGGCTGTTGCCACTGAGTCTGGTGCAAATTTTATTTCTATTAAAGGTCCTGAATTACTTAACAAGTGGGTTGGTGAAAGTGAGAAAAAATTAAGAGAAATTTTCAGAAGAGCAAAACAATCTGCTCCTTCAATAATTTTCTTTGATGAGATGGATGCGATGACTCACACAAGAGGAACAAGTAGGACAGAAGTTGTGGACACTTTGGTTTCTCAATTACTTATAGAACTAAGTGGAATGGAAGAACTTAAAGGTGTGATAGTAATGGCTGCAACAAACAGGCCTGATATTGTTGATCATTCCCTCTTACGTCCTGGAAGATTAGACAGGCATATTCTGGTTCGTGCTCCTGATGAAAAAGCAAAAGCAGAAATTTTAAAAGTTCACTCAAAAAATATTCCTTTATCTAAAGATGTAAATTTAAATGAACTAGCAAAAAAGACAAAAAATTTCTCTGGTGCTGATTTAGAGGGTTTATGCAGGGAAGCAGCAATGCTTGCATTGAGAGAAAGTTTTAAAAATAAAAAGGTGGAAAAAGTAGAGAAAAAACACTTTGAGGAAGTTTTAAAGAAAATGAGACCTTCAATTCCAGAGGTAGTAGCGAAAAGTTATGAAAAATTTGAGCAAGCTCTCAGCACCGCGGTGATTCAAAAAGAAAAAACTGAGACACCAGAGTATATGGGTTAATTAATATAACTTATAAATCTAAAGTAGAAGAAAAACTTTATTACTGCAGCAGATAATCTTTGGTATAATACAGGAAGACTATTTTTCAACAATTTCCATTAATTTTTCCATTCTTGAAACAAATTTTGCGGTTTTTTCAGCAATTTCATCGATGTCTTCCCAGTCAACTTTTATTTCCCTATGCTCGTACTCTTTCCAGTATTTGACAATCTGCTCGCAGTATTTTGGATATTCAGGCTCGAGTTGTTTTTTCCTTATAAAGTGGATTTTCAAATTTTCTGCGAGTTTTTTTGGTGTTGGAGGGGCAACTCCAACCAAGATTAGAGGAGACTGACCCGCCTCAACAACAGCATTAAACAAATGCTCTAGAATTTTAATTTTAAACAGGGACTCAACTCTCTTTATCCTTACAGGAGCCTTTTCAATTAAATCTCTCATTGCTTCCTTTGTTCCTGGAATTTTACCCTGCAGCAACAATTTTTTCAAAGGAACAAAAAACCCGCTTGGATCATAAACTGGGATTCCTTCCCTGATTTCACAGAAAACTGTTGGGGAACCATGTTTTATCAACTCCCAATAATCAGAAAGCAAATAAAAACTCGAATAAAGAGAAATTCCATATTTCTTTTTGATCTTCCTTTCCTCTTCTAAAACTTTTGTTTCAATTTTCTTTTTTGTAATTCCATCAACTTTTTTTGTGTCATCAAGTAAAACAATTGTCAGCAAATCCTTGGACCTCTCGGTTTCCTGTTTCAGCAACCAGATTGCTTTTATAACTCTCCTATATTCTTTTAGAATCTTAGAGCAAAAATCCTTTACCGCATTAATTTGTTTTTCTTCAATTTTTGCAGTATTTGGGGACATAATAGTATTTATAATTTAAAAATTAAAAATAAAAAATTATTTTTCTAATTTTCCTCTAACTTTCGCGAATTTTTCTTCTGCTTTCTCTGCTTTTTCCTGCTCTTTTTCCAGATCTTTTATTTCTCTGTTAATATAGTTTGCATAGGATTTCAGAACTTCACCAGCTCCTTTAGCTACAAGAGCTGTATCGCTTTTATAGCCTACACTACCCTCAAGTTTGTATAACTTATCTGCTGACTTCGGGTCTAAACAAACCATTGCATTGTGATAGGTGTTCACTGCTTTATCTGTCTCACCTTGCTTTGTGTAATCTACCATCTGATTTAGATGTTTTGCTACGTGTGCTCCTTCTTTTCTAAGTTCTTCTGCCATAATATATATTTAAACTATTTAAATACTTATTTCTTCCTTTTCATTAAAATCTCTTCTAAAATCTTTTATAAACCCGTTTTCTGTGGTTCACAACGATTAATACAACTCTAGGTTCTTTCTCATCTATTTTATAAATAATTCTATAATTCCCTATTCTCCACTTCCACAGTTTTTCTTTGGAAAAAACCAGTTAAGAACCATTGTAAGGATTATCCAGGATGTTTTCAATAGCCTGTAAAATTCTGTCTCTAATCCTAGATTCAAACTTTTTTAGCTTCTTTATGAATAGTTTTGTATATTCTAATTGATAATTACTCATCTTTTAATTGTTTTCTTAAATTATTTAGGGTTGTTGGAATGGTTTCTTTCTTTTTATATTGTTTTAACCCTTCCTCCAAATTTTTCCTAAAATTTTCATCAGATAACATTTCTAAAGTATCTATAAAATCATCTAATTCTTCTCTGACTCTTAGAAGATGAAAAACAGATTCTTCAATTATTCTTGACTCTGCAAAAATTTTTGGGTTTATTCCTTTTAATTCTCTGTGAAGAGACTTTTCTATTTGTTTCTCCATAATTTATTTTGTTTTAATATATTAAAAACTAAAAAAATTAGTATTAGGTATAGTTATCTTTGGTTTTCTTGACCTCTTTTAGCTTTTTATTTGCCATAATATATATTTAAACTATTTAAATATTTATTTCTTCCTTTTCATTAAAATCTCCTCTAAACTTTTTGTGTAAATAATTGAGGAATAAATGTCTCTTTCTGGGATATTCCCAAGTTTTCCTTTTTCTGCAAGATTTTTCATTTTTCCGAGTTTTTTTAGCAGATTTAAATAATCTGTTGAAATCATCCCTGAATTAACAAATTCTTTTTTGAATTTTTTCATGGTTTCTGTATTTAATTTGGGTGATTTCAGTTTCAGAGCCTTTTTGCAAACTTTAATTGCTTTCTCATAGGATTTATCAATAATGTCTTTCTTTTTTGCAACTTCAAGTATGGAAAACAAATCATCCATCTTGTCAATAAAAAGAATTGCTCTATTCAAAAGTTTTTTTATCTCTTTTCCGCTTAATTTTGTAATTTCCCTGTGGTTTATTTTGTTTGTTGTTTCATAGAAATCCTCAATGCAGTCTGCGACTTTTTCCTTTAACAGACCCCTGCTAACAAAATTTTTTCTTAATTCTTTTGGAATATCTCTTGCTGCCGGGGGTGCAACCCCAAAAAACATTAAAACTGCTTGTGCTGTCTCAACCATTGCAGATAATAATTCTTCTGTTACTTCATCAAGCATCATTCTCTGTGCTTCTTTGTATCTATATGGAGCCCTCTCAATCAAAGCCTGAGCCTTCTCTTTAGTTCCAGTCATTCTTCCCTGATTAATTAAAGATTTTAATGGAGTTATATAATCAGAAGGATCATAGATAATATAAGCGTCTTTTAAAGATGTTATTACCCATGGTTCTCCACTTCTAAGTGAATCCCACCACATAGATAAAGGTCTTGGGGACTGAAAGTGCATATCTACCTTATATTTCTCGTCTCCTTCTTTTGAAATAATCCTTATATCCTCCTCTAGATAATTAAGAATTGATTCCTTAAACTGCTCAGAGGTATCATCAACAATTATAGCGCAGTCAACATCATTAGTTATCTTCTTCTTTCTAACAGATGAACCATAAACAAAAATTGCCTTAATCAGAGGATATTTTTTGACAAGTTGTTGGCACTTCTTTTCTAGGAAAGATAAAACTCGTTTGTTCATAATATATAAAAATATTATATAATACGATGTATGAAATTGATATAAAAAAGTTTAATAGAAGTGTTCCAAACATGGCAAAGAGAATAACTAAAATTCTAACTGTTTTTTAAGTGTCTGAAGGTTATCTACTATAACTCCTACTTGTTTCTCTCGTTCTTCTGCAAAATGAGTTCCTTTTGCATATGTTGTAAAGGCCTCATATTCTCTTTTTGCACCGCCTATATTTTCTTGCTCGAAATTTTGTGAATATCTTTCTATTACCAAAATAAGATATTTCTATAGGTTAGAAAATATATATTCTACCACCGAAAACTATATATAGTATTAAATACTATTATATTGTGGTGAAAATGGTAGGAGAAGAGTTAGAAAGACAGGTACATGAAATAATAGGTAGGTTGTATGAAGACTTAGATTCATTTGGTGTAAAACTTCCAGAAGATTACAGATCAAACTTGCCTTCTGTAAAATCAAAATCCACTATAGAAGATAATGTTACTATAGGATATTATGGTGCTTATGATCCAAAGAAAAATATTATATATATTGATCCTAACGATGAGGAATTAGAAGATAGTATTGCAGAGGAGTCTATGCACTTTCTTCATAATCTTAGTCAAGGTAAAGTTGGGAGTGATCTAGTAGAAGTAGTAAATAGAGATGAACATATAAAGGAATTCGTAGGTGGAGCAGGAAGATTATTTAAAGGAACTAGTAAAGATGTGACAATATCAGAAAAAGGAGTAAGAGAGCGTAGTGAGGAACTTAGAAAAGAAAAAGAAAAAGTTCTTCCTTTTTCTGGTAAATTAAAATATGTGGCATATATTTATAACTTTCTTTTTGATACGATGACAGGAGAGAGGCCTCCTGAAGAACTAGTAGAAGAGTATGAGAACAATAATGATTTTTTTAAAAAATATCTAGGAAAGAAGGAGTATCAACAAATTAAAAAACTGATAGAAATTCCCAAAGATGCGAGAAGTGATAAATATAAGCAAAAACTAGACATTTTTCTGGTACTTATTGACAAAGTAGCCAAACTTGAAACTAAATACGAAAGGGCAGATCTTCAAGCTCTTTCGTTTGATATAGAGCGGTTCCATTTACTTTCACACAAAAGAGGTTACGACCTAGCTCAAAAAGTATATGAAACTGATGGTGGGTTTGAAGAATTTTTTAAGAAGTATACAGACTTTTTATCAGAACCTTATGAACAAAATGAAAAAGATATAAAAAGTTTTTTAAGTGTTTAAAAGTTTTTTTACTAATACCTGCAATTTCTTAAATAGTACTCTTTTACTCAACAAAAACTCCATTAACCAAACCATCCTGTCCTGGTCTTGATGTAACTCTGACTTTTCCTTTCTCAATCTCAAGAATTGCTCCTTTTGTGATTGTTTTCTCCCGCGCAAACCAAAAATTTGCCTTGTTTTCCAAAACCTGGAGAATTTTGTATTTTTTCCCTCCAACATTAACAAATTCTGTAGTTAGCAACTTTAATTTAGTATTTCCACCTCTAACTCTATTTACCCTTACCTTATTTTTCCCTATTTTTGTTGAAATAAAATAACCTCCCCTCTCAAACTTCTTTTTTTTCCTATTTTTTTTTGCTATGCCTCCGGTTTTCTTTTTCCTACTTCTCAAGTGCCAAAATACCATAATATCTTATAAATCTTTTAAAGAAACAACGAAATAAAAAAATAAAAATCTTTGGTTCTTCACTATATTTCTCTATTTATAAATTAGATTTATTCATCCTCC
>JAGXOI010000013.1 GCA_023659975.1 Candidatus Aenigmarchaeota archaeon LH_S4 | reverse complement strand
ACTAGTTGCTGGAAGCCACTTCCAAAAATCAATTTGGTGGTGGAGGATGTCACTAAATGCGCATTTAACCGATTTCTTTCTTTTTGATAGAACTTTTTATTTGATTTCATCAAAGACCAAACCAAAAGAAAAAATAAACAAATTTTATAATGAGAAAAATAAAGTTTGGAAATTCAAAAATTGAAGTTTTATATCTTAAAACCTATTTCGAATTGGTTTTTGGCTTAATGTTCAAAAAAGAAAGGAATGCTCTGTTGGAATTCAAAAAAGAGGGGAAATATGGAATTTGGATGCTTTTTATGAGATATCCGCTAGATTTGGTTTTTTTTGACAGAAACAAAAAAATGATTGATTTAATCCAGAATATTCATCTTGTTTCTTTAAATCCAAAAACATGGAAAACCTATTATCCAAGGAAGAAGTGCAAATATGTGCTTGAACTAGATGCAAGAAAAAAACTTAAAATTGACTCTACTTTTAACTTCATTTAAAAAGACGGTCCTTTCTATTTGCACTGCTTTGTGAAAATAAATTTGTCTATTTCCTGGTAATTTTTTCTTCTCTTTTTTTTGTTAGTGTTTGTAACAACTCTTTAAATTTATTATCTGGAATAGGTTCTCTAATCTGACCCTGCTGATAAACCTGAATCAGATATAATTCTACCTGTTCTGCAAGTTGAGGATTCCCTATCCTAACATGTGACAGCCTCTCTCTTGCCTCTTTTGTCAAGCACACACCAATAATTTTTCTCTTTGATTCTTCCATTTGCTTTGATTGTTCCTGCTGCTTTCTGAACTGGTCTGATTGGTCGTCCATAACTAATTTAATAAACTTTAAGAATTAGTTTTCTGTATAACTAAATTATATTCTAAATTTTATAATGTTCAAATGGAATAAAAACAAATGTTTAAGATGTGGGGGATGTATTTCTGTCTGCCCAAATGATGCTCTTGAATTAACTGAGCATGGAATTGTTAGGGATGAAAAGAAATGTATAAATTGTGGAATCTGTGAGCTATTTTGCCCTGTTGGAGCAATAAAAGTTAAGAAAAATGAAAATAAGTAAAAAAATCTGGCTTACCTGTTTTGGCCATAAGAAAAAAATTTAAATTAGATAATAATGAGAGATGTAATTATTGTTGGGGCTGGACCTGGAGGCTCTGCAACAGCAAAACATTTATCTGAAAAAGGTTATAGTGTTGCCCTCTATGAAAAAAGGCAGGAAATTGGTGCTCCGAAAAGATGTGGAGAAGGAATTTCTCTTGGTAGAGTTGAAAGACTTGGATTAAATCCACCAAAAAATTGTATAAGACAGAAAATTGATGGTGCAAAAATTTATGCTCCTAGCGGAAAAGCGGTTGAAATAGATTATGGAAAAGATTCGGGATATATACTTGAAAGAAAAATGTTTGACAAGTGGCTTGCTGAAGAAGCAGCAAGAAAAGGAGCTTTTGTTCAGGCAAAAACTTATATTAAAGATGTAGTTAGAGAGAGAGGGAGAGTTTCTGGAGTTAAAGGTGAATCCTGTAGTGAAAAATTTGAGGAAAAGAGTAAAATTTTGGTTGCAGCAGATGGGGTTGAATCTAAAATTTCTAGAGTAGCTGGTTTAAACACAACTTGTAATCCTTTACTTATAGATTCAGGAGTTCAGTTTGAAATGGCGGGAATTGAGATAGAAGACCCAAAGAAAATTCATCTATATTTTGGAAATAAAATTGCACCTCGTGGTTATCTTTGGATTTTTCCAAAAGGAAAAGATGTTGCGAATGTTGGAATTGGGATTATTGGTAATTGTACTATCCCTGCAATAGATTACCTTAAAAAATTTGTGGAGAACAAGGAAGAGTTAAAAAAAGGCTCTATACTAGAAGTAAATGCAGGGAGTATTCCAGTAGGGGGATTTTTAAAGAAAATGACTTTGGACAATTTTCTTATAGTAGGAGATGCCGCATACCAGGTAAATCCCATCCATGGGGGTGGAATCTATGAAGCACAATTTGCGGGCAGAATTGCTGCTGAAGTAATAGATGAAGCACTTCAGAAAAAGAATACTTCAGATAAGCAGTTAAATAAATATAATATTGAATGGTGGAAGCAGAGGGGGAACTCTTTAAGAAAAATTGAAAAACTAAGAGAAGTTGTTGAAAATCTTTCAGATGAGGATTTCAATTATTTGGCTGATAAGTTAACAGGGGAGGATTTAGTAAATTTCACCAGAGGAAACAGTTTGGTAACTCTTGCAAAATTATTGCTCAAAAGACCCCACTTAATTAAACTTGCTAAGGCTTTGTTTTAGTCTTCTAGTGCCCTTGATATCCTATTTTTTATATCTTCTTTGTATTTTTTAAATTCTACCCCAACGTCTTTCTCATTAAACTTATACATACCGGAATTATCTTTCCTGCCATTTATAGGAACAATTGCACTATAATTTGGAGTTACAAAAGCCCACCATAAAGGGTTGTATATTCTTACTCCTTCTAAATTTTTTATATTAACACCAAAATATTTTTTTACTCCTTCAAATAAAATTTCTGTAATTTGATTGCTATCTAAATATTCCTGGGTTTGTAGTTCTTCTTCAAATCTTGAGCAAAGATGCTCTTTCAAATTATAAATTTTTGAATCATCAAAATAATTTGCCTTTTGCAATGTGACCCTTACTAATTTATATTTGTTAGTATTTATAGATTTCGGTTATGGAAAATATATTAACGATTAAATAGTCTCTCCTTTCCCAAAAGGAACAATTTTCAGGAATTTATCTGGGTTGATTCTCTGAATTTTTTCCTTATCTTCCTTTTTTGCTTTTTCTATTAATTTTGATTTTATTTTTTCTACTAACCCTTTTCCTTCTTTTTCTCCTGGGATTATAGTAATAAAATTTCCTGGTTTTTTTGGAGAATTTGCAGGATATATAGTAACCCCAAGTTTTTTATTCACACCAACCATAAGTTTCAGTTCAACTTTTAAAAAATTTCTTTTTCCATAAATCATAAAAGACCCCTTCTTAAGATAGCCCTTTGCACTTTTTGAAACCTGCTCTGGTTTTACCCGGTACACTTCTGCTATTCCAAGTTTTGAAATCCAAAATTTAGAGTAACACCCAACAAACTGTGCAGATTCTTTTATTGCCTGTTTTGTTATCTCTCTTCCTTCACTTCTTATCACTCCAAAAGGAGATCCAGGAATATATGCGTGCAGGACAATATCATTTTTTTTACAATATTTTTTAATTAATTTTTCATTTGTATCAGCATCTTTACCTGCGACTACAAGAAAATTATCAGATGTATGAAAATGTCTAAATTGTTCGTACCATTCCTTCCTCTTTTTTCCTTCCTCTTTTTTCCCTGTTTTAATATTAATTTCCCTAAGAAGTAGTTTTTCTATTCTTCCCATCTTTTCCTTTGCTTTTTTGGATTTTTTATATAACAAATCAATTTCCTCTTTTAGATCCCTATTAATTTTTAAATTAATTTGTTCCCTGTTAAACTCCAAAATTATAATCCCTTTTTTTTCCAGAACCTCTTTTACAGGTTTTATTATTTTTTTTTCTTTTTTGAATTTCTCTATTATCCTTTCTATTTCAGTTTTATTTTTTAAAATTAGGTCTGCCTGTCTTCTAAACTTTTCTTCTTCAAGTTTGTATTTCTCCAGATTCTCTTTTTGTTTTTCTCTTATAATTTCTTCCTTTGTTTTTTTCTCTTCGCAGAAAAATTCTTTAATTGCCTCTGAAAAACTTTCTTTTCTCTTAAATTTTAAATTTTTCAGGGTTTCTATTTCAAAAGGTGAAACAAAAAACTTATCCCCATTTTTAAAATAAACCCTTGGATTAATTTTTTGGTTTAATAAATCTCCTAAATTTCTTTTTTCTATTTCATAAATCTCCCCTAAGTGAAGTTTATCTGACTTTGGAGGAAGATTATATTTTTCTCCAACGATAATTTTTCTATCTCTAAATTCCCTCTGAAAAAGACAGGAAACAATTTTATTTTCTTTATCCCTAAGAATTATATTTCCTCTGCCAATAAAATCAAGAATCAAATCAAAATCTAAAAATAGCAAAATAAGAATTTTATTGAAATCATTTTGCTCGATTTTTAAAAGTCTCTTATTTTTTAATTTACTAAGCAAAAAGTTAACAAAACCCCTTGTTTCTGTTTCCTTGGGTTTTTCACAATCCAGATAACAAAAGTTTTTCCCAACAACAAGATAAAACCTATCTTTCTTCATTTTAAATTCAAAAACAAGATTAGTTGATTTATAAATTCTCTTTATTCTGCTCCTCTCAATTTTTTTCAATTCTTTAGTCAGATAATAGAAATCTAAAGGTGTTAGCATAAATTAAAGAGAATTATGTTCTTACTTGCCCCTTAGAATCTTGACTTTAATCATGGAGAAGAGTCAAATACTTAAAATTCTACAAAATTAGTCTTTTTTCTCAATAGTCAGAAAACAACTTCCACAATAATAAATTGTTTTTCCTTCCAATTTCCTCTTTCCAAGAAAAACTCCAGGACCGCATTTTGGGCAGAATTCTCTCTCTCTGATTATCTTATCTCCTTCAACTTTATATTTCTCAGATTTTTTTGAAACTCTGTGCTTACTTTTTGATTTTGCCTTCTTCCCTTTCTTCTCTGCCATAAAGCCTTTTACAATAAAAAATTAAAGGCTTTAGCCAAAATAAATATTATCTCAACAATTCCAAAACTTCTTTGCTACTAACCCTCTTTCCATACTTTTTCATTATTTCTTCTACAGATTTTTCTTTGTATTTTTTCTTAAATTCCGAAACAATTTTTTTCAGTTCCTTACCATAAATTTTTTCAAATCCTTTAATGCTTTTTTTGACCAGAACATCAGGAATAGCTTTCTTTATAATTTTACCTTTCTCTAATTTCTCTAAAACAAACTCTAAATCCTCTTTATCAATTTTGTAACCTTCTCTTTCTAGGAACTTCTTTTTATTTAAGAGCAGGTCTGCAATTATTTTTGGTTCTACCCTGTATTTCAAAAATTCCTCAAAAATCTGCCTTTCCTTACTCTTTGCAATTTGCTCTGAAATTTCCTTACCCACCCCAAGTTTCTGAAATTTTTTTATTTTCTCTTCTAAAATTTCAGGTAACTTAATTTTATCCAAATATTTACCAACCTCTATTTTTGGCAAATCTGTTTCTGGATACATTCTGGCAGACCCAGGAAGTTCTCTTGCATATATTGTATTTAATCCCTCTGCAAATCTTGTTTCTTCTGGCACACCATCTTTTAAAAATAAAATTCTTTTTTTTATCGCTTCCAAAGCAAGTTCAGATTTTTCTCCGCCTATTAAAAAAAATAAGTCTTTTTCTTTACAATTTATTTCCTTTTTTAATAAGTTAATTTCCTTTAAACTTATTTTATATTTTTCCAAATCTTCATCTGAATGGATAATCCCCCCTATTCCAAAAAATTTTGCATAATTTGCGATCTCTTTACCCAAAGTCAAGTTTCCACTCTTCTTCTTAAAAAAACCAGAAAATCCCTCTATTTTTAAACAAAGAATTTTTTCTTTTGATTTTAACTCTTTGCATTTTTTAAATAATTTTGTAACTTCTTTCTGCTCAAATTTTATTTTTATTCCTTCCAATCCTTTTTTTATTGAGATTAAATCTAGTTGCCTTTTAACTTCATTTTCAACGACTTTATTTAGATTTCTTAAATCCTGAAAACCTTTGATTTCTATTCTTGCTCCCCCCTTGACTGAAATATTCACATCCTGTCTTATAGTTCCTATCCCCCTTTGAACTTTTAAACTTCTTAAGATTAATCCGATTTTTGAGGCAAATTCTTTTGCTTGTTCAGGATGCCATATTTCCGGGTAACAACTTAGTTCTACCAAAGGGATTCCTAATCTATCCAACCGATAATAAATTTTATTCCCTACTTCCTTAACCTTTGTTGCACTTTCGTCTTCAAGTTCTAATTCTTGTATATGCACTTTTCCAAATTTTGTTTCAATAGAAGAATTTTCATCCCCAACCGCAATTAAGCCACTCCTTTGATAACCAGCTGTATTGCTACCATCGATAACAACTTTTCTCATTATCTGTAATTCATCTGGTATTTGCATTTTTAGAATTTTTGCCAACTGCAAAGCAATAATCAGAGCTTCTCTATTTAATTTTCTTGGAAATTGTGAATCTGTTTCAACAGAGCAACAGTTTTTGTAAGAATAATAAACAAATTCTTTACCTTTCAAAAACTCGCCCATTGCTGCTTTATCCACTCTTCCAACTTCACTTGCTGTTGGCCTCAATTTTCTGCTAAATTCAGAGGTAGGTTTTTCATCTTCAGAAATTTCTGCAGGACAATTACAAAATAATTTTGTTTTTGTTGCCAATCTTTGATGAATTTCAACTCCTACTTTTAAACCTATCTTTTTATAATCAATCATAAAATAAAAAAGAAAATTAAGATTATCTTGGGTTTATTGTTAGAGTTGAACTTTTTTCTTCAATATAGGTGTACTCTGCTATTATTTCCAAATTAAGAATTAATTCTTTATTTGGAAGTTCTCTTATTCCGTCTATATCTTCTATTTCAATTTTAAAGTTACAATTCCCATTATCCCTTCTTAATTTTAACTTATTTCCTGTGCAATCACCTTCATCTATATCAACATAATCTTCAATATTTTCAGGATACTTAAAATCTATACTTCTCAAATATTGTCTTCCATCTCCCTTTGTTTGTACTTTTCCATTACCAACATTTCTAAAATTAATTGTTAGTTCATAAGTTCTGCTTCTGCTGCTATCATAGGTTTCTGCTTCTAAATAAGCAGGACCTGCATAACTCAGGTGAATTGGTGCATAACTGTTGTCTGTTGGTGGCGTTTCTTTGGGTTCTTTTCCTTCTCTCCTCAAAACATTTAATTTATCTGAAGTGTAAATTGGTATTGTTACTTTTGCTCTTGTTGAGTAATCATAAATCACTCTACCTAAAAAACCTTCTCTGGAATAAGTAATTTTTTTTGAATATATAGGTGCTTCAAAATCCCATTCTTTTGTACAACTATCTCCCTTCTTATTTTTGTCAGGAATTGGAGGGGTTAAAGCAGGACAATCTTTTTCTGAATAGTCTAACCCATCAACAGAGGGAGGTTCTAACTCAATATTTGTTGCTGTTGCACCACCAACATTCCTGACAAGCATTGAAATTTTTGTTTCAGCTCCTGAAATTAGATAAGGATCTCTAGCACCAAAACTCTCTATTATTACTCCGTCTGTTGCTGATTGTGTAATTTCTGTTGTGGGTGGTTGTTCCCTATTTTCCCAAGGCATTGTACAACCGCCTAAAAGAATAGTCAAGAATAGCAAAATAACTATTATTCTCATAAATAGTAAAAATAAAAGAAAATTACTTTGGTCTGATTGTCAAAGAAGATGGTTTATCAACTACGTAAGGATATTCTGCTTCCACTATAACAACTAAACTTATTTCTTTATTTGGTAATTTTTCTATCCCTGTATCATTTGTTTTTATTCCAAATGTACAATGGCCATAGTCTAATGTTATACCACTTCCACAATCCTTTGGTAATATTTCTGCATATTTTGAGTTAATATTAGAATTTATTTTGATTGATGATATAGATTTTCTACCAAATTCGTCTGTATCTGGCATTCCACCCCCAACATTCAAAACTTTGAGTTTAATTCCTGTATATGGGTCTGAAGGTTTTTTTGCTTCAAAAAACGCTGGGCCATCATATTTAAAGTGTATGGGTGCTCCACTATTTTCAGTTGAGGGAGTCCCACTTGGTAGGTTCCCATCTCTTCTTAATACATTTAGTTTGCTTTTTGAATATATTGGAATTATGAATTTGGATTTTGTGGTATAATTATATTTTACTGTTGCTTTGAATTCTTCTCCTCTATAATTTTGTTCTGTTAAAACATCTGGAGCTGTGTAGTTCCAAGTTGCTTCACAGACATCTCCTTCCTTTTTTTTGTCTGGGATAGGAGGCTTTAAAGTTTCCTTATCACAATTAGCAGTAGGAGTTAAATTTCCTTCTATGAAGGGAGCATGAATACTTTCTATCTCTGCTACTGCTCCTCCAATATTTCTAACTCTAACTGAGAATATTGTTTTTTCACCACCCATTATATATGGATCTCTCACTCCAAAGCTCTCTATTACTACTCCATCTGTTGCTGATTGTGTAATTTCTGTTGTGGTTGGTTGTTCCTTACTTTCCCAAGGCAATGTACAACCACTAACTAAAACTACTAAACTCACTAACAAAAGTGCTAAAATCTCTCGTTTCATAATATATTAGTTATTTATAAGTATTTATATATTAATTCTTAAGCAGATAATTTTATGCTGGGGTGGCCGAGTGGTTAAATTTTTCTTTCTTAAAGAAAAGTTACAAAATAAGGCGCTAGCCTGCTAAGCTAGTTTCCATTAGGATGCCTGGGTAAGCATATAAGATTGACTGAAGGCTTACAGGAATTCAAATCCCAGCCCCAGCGTATTTTACTCTACAATTACAGGCAATCTCTGTGAAATTCCCTTTAGTAATCTTTTCAATTCATCAATATCCCTCTCCATTACAGATATTCTTTCCTCAAGGGGTTTTATCTCAGGTTTTCTAATCTGTTCAACTTTGTTTTCCAATTTCGTGTTTAGATTATCAAAGTTCTGTTTGGTGACCAAATCTTTTAATTTGTTGTTTAATACAACCAGCATTTGGTTAAATTCTTTATCTATTTTTTCTGGGATTACCTTATTTTCCATACTTTTCATATTTCCTTCCAATTTTATAAACCTACTCCCATAATTGCTGATCAAAGTATCTTGTTCTTTCATTCTGTTTTTTATATCATTTTCCAGTTTAAAGTCTAGATCTGCAAACTTTTTTGTCAATCTTTCTCTTAATTTATTTTTAAATTCTTCTGTATTACTTTCTATCCTTTTTCCTTCAGAGTCCAATCTTTGAAGCTCTTTTTTTGTTTCTGCAGACAAGTTTTCAATTTGTTTTTCATCTTCTTCAACTCTGTTATTTATTTCCCCAAATTCTTCAAGGTTTTTAGTAAACATTTTTTCTAGATTTTTTAATTTTTCTATCGAAGAAAGAACAACTTTTCTAAGTTCCAAATACAAATTTTTATCTCTTTCCAATTCATCACTAAAAGCCTTCCAATTTTTAGATTTTGTATCAAATTCTTTCATCAATTTCTCAATTTCTTCTACTCTCGGACCAAGATATTCAACCTTCTCTATCCTTCCTCTAATATTATTTTCAATTTCTTTGAATTCTTTACTTTTATTTTCTAATAAATTGTTTAATTTTTTATCATATCCTTCCATCTCTTTTTTATTTTTTTCACTTAAATTTTTTTCCAATTTTGTTTGTTCTTCTTTTATAGTTCCCTCTAATTTATCTATTTTTTTATCTATATCTTTTAATTTAGCATTTTCTTTTTCGATATTATTTATTCTTTCATCATATCCTGCAAGCAGTTTTTCAATCTGAAATAAATTGATTTTAAACTTTTCATTTAGTCTTTCCATTTCCTTATCTACCATAATATATTACTTTAATTTACTTTTCGGCTTAACTTTCCATATTGTTAAGCCCCCTGGCTGTTATTACAAAAGTTGTTGGGGATAGCAGATTAGAACAACATACTAGGCCATCTTGTTTTAGTTTAGCAATTATAGCCAATAGGGAAGTCTTATTTATTTCTCTCATTTCTTTTTTAATTTCTTCCAAAGAAATAACTTGTTTGCTTGCAACCAATTTTAAAATTTCATTCGTTTGCTTTACAAACGATGCATCATTTTTTAAAGAAAAAATGAATGTTTTCTCATTAAACATAAACTATTTAAAAAAAATTATTTATGAAGGCAGAAGAGGTGGTTGGATTAGTAGCCATTCTATTTGCCATTTTCATATTTGGACTGCTAATTAAAATTGAGCCAATATCTCTGGCAATTTTATTAATTATTGGGGGTCTAATTTTCTTTGTTCTTTATACAAAAAACAACTATGCTATTTTTGGTGTGATCGTGCTAATATTTGCACTTTTACTCAAACTTATGTATCAGACAGAAATTAAATCAAAAATAATTTTTTCAGATTATTATCTATCAGCAATTATTTTGTTTCTAATTATTATTGTTGGATTCTCAATTGCTTATAGCTTGTTAAGTCACTAAGTTAGATATTTCTTACCTTCTTCAGTAATTATTCTCCCTCTTTTTTGTTTTTCTGACTTTTTTACAAGGTTTTTTTCTTCAAGTTGTTGCAAAATTGTTCTGATTATTTTTCTTGAGCCTCTTTTAAATCTTTCTGGTTTGTATCCCCGGTTTTTTCTTCCACCATAACGTTTTGATAATCTTTCAGCACCTATTGGACCATGCAAATAAATCTTTCTTAATATCGAAGCTGTTCTTAAGTACCACCAATCTAATTGTTGGGGGACTCTCTCCCTGCTCACCCCAGTTTTAACAAAATTTGCCCATTCTGGCATCTCAACAATTTTTTCATTTTTTAGCTTGGTTGAAATATTTGTTAGACTGTCTTCAATTTTTTTTACCATAAGAATACCTTCTAATATTATTACAATTAAAACATTTAATATCTATTGTTTTTTTGTTTAATTTGGCCTCACAACTAATTCCTGGAATTAATAGCATATTGCATTTCTTGCAGAACTTTCTTTTTAATTCCTTTGGTAAAGTATACTGACATTTCATTCCAATTTTTCTTGCTAAACGAATGTATCTTTTAGTTCTGTTTAGATTCCTCTTTCTCAATTCTTCCTCTGCAAGAGTAAACAGTTTTTTAATCCTCTTCTCAGCGATTTCAGTTTTACTTAGCATAATTTTTTATAATTAATTTTTCAAATTTTTCCCTAATTTCTTTATTTTTCTGTAATTTTCTCTCTGCAATTTTCAGCAGATAAAGGAAATAACCTTTAGTAATTAAAAATTTTCCATTTTCTACAACAGGAACACTTAAATTTTGGGTTCCATTTAATTCAACTATGTATCTCTCTGGCTTGAAAACAAAAATCCCACTATGTTTTAACCCAGAACTTAAACCAAGATTTAACATCTCTATCGAATCATTTAATGTCTTACTAACGACATGAAGGATAAAAGGTTCTTGTTTTAACCAAACTATTCCTTTGAAGTTTTTAAAAAAGGTTTCATCCAAAAAGTCATTAATATTAAGTTTCTCGTGTTCCTTTAAAACAAAGCTATTATCTATTTTCCTTTTTCCAAATTCATGAAGCAAAATTATCCTTCCAGCACAGCTTGAAGTTGTGTAAAAATTAGAGAGGGAATTTATAAATTTTAGAAGTTTAATTATTGGTTTATCTACTTCCCTATTTTCCAAGGCTTTGATAAATTTATCTGCTGCCTTCTTTTTGTCAAGTTCAAAACCCATTATTTATTTAGGGTCCAAATTTAAAATCAACACAGTAAAGCCTTTTATTGGGTTGAAATTTGAAAAAGGCTTTAGCCAAAAGTAAAACAAGCCTTTTATTGGGTTGAAATTTGAAAAAGGCTTTAGCCAAAAGTAAAACAAGCCTTTTATTGGGTTGAAATTTGAAAAAGGCTTTAGCCAAAAGTAAAATCAACACAGTATCTAGAAATATCTCTGGAATAGGTTCCGCATTCAACGCAATTAATCACTTTTTTATCTATTTTTTTTATTGCTTCCCCTCTTGAGTTTGCAAATATATAAATATGTATTATTGTGTTTTTCTTGGAAACTAATTTTGCCAAATCCAGAAAATTTTCCCCATCCTTTGGAAGGGGCATTATTATCCTGTCAAATTTTTCTTTCAAACTAGGAACTACCTCACGAACATCTCCCTCAAAAACTTTTATTTTGTTCTCAACCTTGTTTAATTTTGTGTTTTCCTTAAAATATTTCACAGCTTTTGGATTAATTTCAATTGCATAAATATCTACTTCTCTGTTTTTTGCAATCTGGATTGCATAAGGCCCTATTCCTGCAAATAGCACAAGTATTTTTTCACCTTTTTTCACTTGTTTAACAATTCTCTCTCTTTCACTTCCAAGTCTCGGAGAAAAATAAACTTTCTCAATATTTAATTTATATCTGCACCCGTATTCCTTATGCAGGGTTTCCTTCCTTTTTTCTCCACCAAGAAATTTGTATTTCCTTATTCTAAATTCTTCTCCAACTTTCCCTTCCTTTTTGAGGATAGTTTTTACATTTTTAAATTTTAGTAATTGCTCCCCGATTTTTTTCTCTTTTTTCTCCAATTGTGGAGGAATTTTAATAATTGCAATATCTCCAACTACATCAAAACTTGAGGGGGCAATTTCAAGTTCTTCTTCACCTAAAACATTTTTCAATAATTCCTTTAATTTCATAAATTTTTGATTATAAAACAAAATAAATAAAAATTACTTCTTAAGTTTTTCCTTGACAAGTATGTACATTTTGTATACTACTGATAATATCACTAGTTGGGTTATTATTACAACCATCTGCATTATTAGGATAGGGATCCTTTTATAACCAATTGCCATCCCTGCATAATAGAAGGAAAATGCTGCCACTCCTAAAACTATCACTAACAACAAAATCAAGAGTTCAGTCCACCTAATTTCGTTTTCTTTCATATTCAATGACATCCAGATATAGTGCCAGATTCTTTTCTACCATTTGCAAGTATCACCCTAATTGAATCCCCACTGCAGTCACCACAGTCATGACCATCATAAGTAAACTTGCAAGTGTCTCCAGGAGCAAAATTTGTATTATCACATCCACTTACACTACTACCAATATTACTCACTCCACCAGCACTTTCAACATAGTAATAATCTGTCTTATTCATATCAATATTGCCCATATGTCCCCGTAAAACACCTATTATATGACTATCGTTACAAGATAACATATCAAAACTCACAAATGACTGTGATTCCGTTATTTCACCTATTGCTGTACCTGTTGTCTCTTTAGATTTTTTTACTACCCCCATAAAGAAGCTATAACTGAAAGCCACTAAACCTACTGTAATCATTACCATCAATATTGTTGCTATTACCGGCGAAACTCCTTTCCTTTTATTTATTCCCATATATAATACTTATATATAAAAGTATTTATAAGTTTTTGAGTAATTAAAATTTGACAGAAAAGAATAGATTATTTATTACACTGTTATATTATTTGATTTTTGCAAAAAATACATAAATTAAAAAGTAATACTAAGTATTATGAAGAAAAGACTTTCTTTAACTTTAGATTCAGAACTGCTGAAACAGACAGATAAATTTATAGACAATTTAAACTTTGATTCAAGATCAAGTTTTATTGAATATTGTATAAGTAGTTATTTCCAGAATTCCAGTACAGCTGTTATCCTTGCAGGTGGAAATCCAGAGAAACTAAAATTAGGCAAAAAATTTAAGTTCCTGATTCCAATAAAAGAGGATAAAACGATCCTGGATTTTCTTTTTGATAAATTTACTGATTTTGGGAAGATTTTTATTGTTGGTCAGAAGGAAGTAATAAGCGCCTGTTTTGAGAAGATTTCAGATAAATATAAGAACACAGAAGTAGAATACATAGAAGAAAGAAAAGGATTAGGAAATGCAAAGACTCTCGAATTAGTAAAAAATAAGCTCCCTCAAAATTTCTTGGTATTACCAATCGACCAATATTATGAATTTGATTTTTTTGATTTGATGAGAAAACACAATTTAAATTATACTATTTCAAAAAGCATTATTACCTTAACAGTTGCTCCAGTAACAACTACCAAAGAATTTGGGAGGGTTTCTATGATAGGTAACAATATTGTTAAACACGAAGAAAAGATGAGAGGAAAGAAAAATCTTATTTCTGCATTTGCAGCGGTTTGTGACAAACAAATATTTAATTACATTCCTAGAGGAGATATAAGATGGGAATTACAGAGAGATGTTTATCCCAAATTAATTAAACAAAATTATATAAGTGGTTACTTACTTAATAACCCTATTTTTAATATTCACTCAGAGCAAGACCTAAAAAGATTAAAAAAGTATCTAAAATAAAAATTAACTTTTTTTTTCAATGTTTTACATAAACTCTTACTTTCACGCCTATTGCACCTATTGGTGGATGAGCAGTAGCCTGACCCTTTTTAACATATTTTTCTGCAAGTTCTCCAGATTTTTTCATATACCCTTTAGAAAACTTGTCTTTCCTCGTTTTTGAACCAGAAATTAAACCATCAAAAATAATTTCTGCCCCAAGAATATTTTCATTTTTCATTATTTTAGTTAGATGGTAATCAGCGAGCTTTCTATGATTTTTTTTATTTTCAATTCCTTTTGCAATATTTTTGGCTATTATTTGTGGAACAACAATTTCTTTATCGATCCTTTTTACATCTAACTGAACATCTATTTTGAACTTTTCTTTAATCTTATTTGTTAGTCTTTCTATATTCTCCCCACTTTGGCCAATTATACCACCAGGCCTGGTTGTATATATAGTTATCCTAATAGTTGTTGGTAAGTGATGAATCTCAACATCTTCAAAACGTGCATCTTCTAATTGTCTAACTAAATAATCATATACTTCCTGCTCTAAAATACCTTCCTCAACAAACATACTCTCCTTCATACAAGGCTTTCTTTTAAAAAAAATAAAAGCCTTCAATTATTTTCCTTTGTTTAACTTAAAATAGCCAAGAAGTCTACTTCCAAAATCTTAGTTAATAATATAGATTTTGGTAGTAGCTCAATTACCTTACTAAAGATTTTCTATTATATGCTATTGAGAAATTATAAATACAGAATTTATCCAACAGGAAAACAAAAAATAAGATT
>JAGXOI010000012.1 GCA_023659975.1 Candidatus Aenigmarchaeota archaeon LH_S4 | reverse complement strand
AGACAGAATAGATATAAACACGCAATAAATTCGTTAATCAAGAACTTTTTGGAAATATGTAAAAAAGAAGGAATAACCGAGATAAATATAGGAGATGTAAGGGGAATAATACAGAACAACAATAAAGGCAAGAAAACAAACACTATGATTCACAACCTATGGGGATTTGGATATACACTTAGCAGGTTAGAGAACAAAACAGAAGAATATGGACTGACTCTAAACTATGTTAATGAAAAATATACTTCAAGAACCTGCCCTATCTGTGATCATAAAGAAAAAGGAAACAGAAAATGTAGAGGTTTGTTTATTTGTAAGAAATGTGGATATACACAAAATGCAGATATTGTTGGAGCAATCAACATAAAGAAAAACGATAATCCTGATTTCTCATTTGAGAATAGGGATAACGTATCCCAGATATACGAAGTGCCGAAGGGCAATTTGGGCGCAACGAAGTGAAGCCGTATATCTGATGTTAGGCGAGTTTTGGCAAAGTCAAAACCAAAATTGCAAAGCGATTTTGCGTATGACGCAGGCGATTTTGCGATTTTATTTTCTCTTTCTGAATTTATCGAAAGCAAAAATTATTAGGCAGGAAAGAAAATAATACCACAATACGGGAATTATAATAGTAATAAATATAAAAAATGGAAAAGAAAGTTCAGGAATTACATTAAGTATTAGACTTGCATAATATGAAAAACCAAGCAGAACAATCGGGACAATATTTAGAATAATTCCAAAAAAATCTATAATTTGGGGACCAGTTTCAACCCCAATTATAGCAGATAGCCAAAGATGGATCAACAAAACACATGTTAATACTACGAAAATTATAATTTTCCTCCAATCTGGCTTCAGAAATTGTTTGATTGTTTCTTTATTCATCATAATTGAATTATATCACATCTTTAAATAAATTTCTTGAAACAAAATCGCCGAGTAATATGTCGCCTAACAGGGTGATGGCTCACCCTTTGCTGTTCAGTTGGAATAGAAACAACTGGGGAACAAGAATCTCCCGACTTTAGTCGTGGAGAGTGTCAATTAGTGAAAAAGAAGGATTCTTTTTTTGCAGAGAGCAAAAAAAGCAGGGAGAGTTAGAATCTCTTTTTGTAGATTTTATCATGATGGTCAAAGTCTTCGAAGATGATAACTTCTTCTTTAATTCTGAAAACGAGAACTTGACTTCCGATATGAACTCTTTTGAAATTGCTCAACTCATGCCTGAGATTCTTGTAATGTTGGATAGAAATAAAATCACAGAGAATAATTTTGTTAATCTTCTTTCTAACTGCAATGGCAAGGGCATTGTCAATCCTGGCAAGTTTGTCCAGCTTACGCTGGAGCATAGGGGAGATATCAAATTTAAAGCTCATTTTAGTCCTAATAATTTATCTAACTCTCCTAATGTCATCTCAATATGTGGACCCTTCTCTATCTCTTTAATCTTTTTAACAAATTCTTCTTTCAAAGGAAGTTCATCAACAGGGTGCCAATCAATTTTTTCACAGAATTCACAATCTTCATCAGTTATTTCTCCAGTTTCTTTATATCTCTCGGATATATCTCTTTTCAACAATTTAACTACAGCCCCAGCTAAAAATTCCAAGTCCAATTCAATTTTACCCTCTGTTTTTGCTTCAACCTCTTCAGGAACTTTAACCTTAAATTCAATTTCTTTCATAAATAATGACACAGAATATTTAAATAAACAAATAAATTAGATAATTTCTCTTTATCAAAAATAACAGATATTTACAAGGAATTAGAGGATAATCTCGAATTAGAGTATTACTTTTTGGATTCTGAGAATAACCCAGTAAAAATTAAAAAAGTCCCTGGAAAATATAAAATTATTCTGGAAAACGGATCTAGTTTATTGGTTTCACCTGAGCATAAAATATATGGGAAAGTGGAGAATCAAATTGATCAAAATAGTTCTACTAATTCTTTAGTATTGAAAACTTTAACACGAGATTGTCTCTTAAATGCGGTTTCATTTGACCAGATTCCACAATTAAAAGATATTGCTAATGAGAACAATGGAGCATCTTCAATATGTGGAGCAAGTTTTATTGATTCTTTACCAAATTCAGAAACTAATCTATCATCAACAATTCTGACAAAAATTTCTAACTCCACCAAAGATTTAAAGAATTCTTTTTCACTTATATTAGATTTAGAGCAAATCTCCTTCTTATGCTTGACCAATTCATCAATTCTTGACTTTAAAGTGTATAATTCAACTAATGTGATTTCCTTGTTGATGACTCTTTCTTAAAGAATGAGAATAATATATTTGAGTCTAGTACTAGTTTCATCTTTTATAACCAACCCATCTCTTTCCAGTGTTTAAAAGAAGCCTTATTAACTTTTCTACCCAACTTCAAGCATTCTTCATCAGTTAACTCAGATTTAGAAAATCTTTTATCCCATTCCTTAAGCAACAACTCTCTTGCAAGCCTTAATCTAACAGTTGTATTAATATCCCTCTCCAATTCCTCAAAAAATTGCTTACCAAGTTTTAGCTCAGGAATCTTAACAACAATCTCTGCCATAAATAATGCAACTTTATTATATAAACCAAAAAGGTCTGCACCCCAAAACAAATAAATTAGATAATTTCTTACTGCTAAAAATCTCTGAACTCCAAAATGTATAAAATTATTTTAGAGGATAACTCAAGTTTGTTGGTTTCTCCAGAACACAAGGTTTATAGTATGGTTTTAGATGAAAAAGAAACTCAATATAAAAGAAGAGGAGTTTCCTCTAATGCACCTGTTAATGGATCTACCTTAAGACCAAGAGATTCTAGAATTACAACTCCAATCAAAACTTTGTCTATTATATCTGAAATTAGAACTGGAGTTATCTCTTCTTTACCTTTTATTTTTACAAAAGCTTTTCCCCTTCTCAATTTTATTACTCCTGCTCCAGTTCCTACTTCTGCTTCTTCAGTAGATTTAATTCCAAGTTCATTTACCAATTTTTCTGGTAGTATAGTTAAAGTAGAGCCAGTATCAACCAAAGCTTTAACTTTAGTTGATTTCTTCTTTTCCAAATCAGATATTTCAACTTCAACCCAAGCATGTCCCATCTCAGTCACCAATTATAATATAAATCAAAACTATTTAAATAGAAAGACATTCATTTGCAAACCAAATGAAAACAAAAACCCAGTAAAACTCAAAGAAATCAAAAAATGATAGGGAAAGAAGATTCAGAGTTTGCAAAAAACTGTTAATTAGATTAATTATAACACTGTTATAAATCTCAATTAGAAGGGTACAAACCAGAAAAATATTTATTGATAAAAAAATAGATTATTGCCTTGATTTCTTCTTTGTTCCTTTCTAATTCAGCGAGCAATCTAAAGGGAGCAAAAAGTTTAACTTTACTTGAAAATAAAACATCTAGGGTCCAGCTCTGCAATTCCTTACTTTTAGTTATTATTCCAGCAAATAGTTCATTAGAGTCAACAACTAACTCCATAGTTTATGCATTAGCTTTGAGATCTCTAAACATGGACTCGTTAATCTTCTTGCCAATTTCTAAAGCACCTTCTCTTGTTAACTTACTCTTAGATGCTAATGTCTCAAACATAGCTCTCTGCAATTCTCTAGATCTCCTTAATTCAAGTTCAAAAACCTTAGATCTAAAGAAATCTGTTGCTAATTCAGACCAATTTACCTCAGGAAAAACCTTTATCTTTCTCTCCAATTCTTCAGGAATCTCCACAACAATCTTCGCCATAAATAATGCAACCCTTTTTTATTTTAATTGTAAGATCTGAGCATATGGATTATTGGAGCCTCATATAAATACTTTCTCTCTTTCCAATTTTGACGATAATTATAATCTTTCTTTCAAAGTAAACACTGTAAAGAATTCTATACTTACCAATTCTAATCCTATAAATATTTTCACTTCCTTTCAGTTTGACAACATGTTTTGGAATCGGATTTGTGGAGAGCAATTTGATCTTTTCCAGACATCTGTTTGTAATCCTCTTGTCCAATCTCTTAATATCTTTCCCAGCTCTTCTGCTAAAGAAAACAGAAAACATTATATTTCTTCTTCTATTTTTGACAATGAAACAAGCTTGTCCTCTTTTAAATCTTTTTCAGCTTCTAACAAAGCCTTTATGTCATCCAAACTAGGTAAAACTTCCTCTAACAAGTCCTGTTTTTTCTCTAGCATTTTAACTTTACCCTCAAGCTCTCCTATTCTTCCCAATAAGGATTCCATCTCTACCATAAATAATGCAACTTTATTATATAAACCAAAAAGGTCTGCACCCAAAACAAATAAATTAGATAATTTCTCTTTGGAGAAAATCACAGAAATCTACCAGAAATTGGAAGAGAACCCAGATTTAGAGTATTACTTTTTGGATTCTGAGAATAACCCAGTAAAAGTTGAGAAAATAGAAAAAGTTCCTTAGTCTGTATATACCTCGACACTATTGTTATATTTATAGACTCCACTAAGGTATGACAAATATGGATATTGAAAAGAAAATTCCTGGAATATTAAAAAAAGACAGAGAGGGAATTACAATTTCCGAGATGGCAGAAAAACTCAAAGTCCACAGACACACCATGACAAAATATATCTACAGACTTGAGGGGAAAAGAAAGATAAAAATTAGGAAAATAGGAATAGCAAAACTCTGCTATTTGAATGAACTAAAACAAGGAAATTTAGTAAACAATAAAAAGAAGGGTTTCTCAAGTTCAGCAATATTCACTTTTATATCCTTGTTTTTATTATCTTTCTTGGCTTATACAAGTTTTACAGGATTTTTTTTGTATCAGGGAAGCGTAGAACCTACCAATATTACAGGAAATATCTCCTTAGAAAAAATCCAAAAATTAGATAACAACTTTGCAGAACTTTCCTTTGAAAATGAGATTTCATTTAGAGTAGATTTTCCTGTCAGTGAGAATAAAACTTACAATTTAACATTACTGACAAATTTTTCAGAACCAGTTTATTTAAGAGTAACCCATAAAGACAGAGAAATCTATAATTCAGAATTGAAGAATAGGTTAGGAGTCCCAGTAAACCTGACAGAAGGATTACAAAAATTTAATTTTACTTTTTATAAAGAAAAACCAGAGAAGGGTCTGCCAATAACAGGTTTTTTTGCTGCTCAAGCCAAAAATGAAACTAAGGTAAAAACTGAAAACCAAACACAGAAGCAAATAGAAATAAACAAGACAGAAAATCAAACAGAAATTATTCTACAAATAAACAAAACAGAAAATCAAACTGAACTAAACAAAACAGAAAACCAGAGCAGAGAAGAGAACAGAACTGAAATTACACATACTAACGAGACCAATCAAACAAACGAAACTGAACTAAACAAAACACAGACTAACCAAAACGAAACAAATACTATAAATCAAACAAATGAAACTAATGTAACTACTAATGAGACAAACCAAAAAGGAACAAACCTAACAACTCCAACAAATAAAACAGAAAATCAAACTGGAAATGAGACTGAAATAATCAACCAAACCAACCAGACTCTGCCAACCAATCAAACCAACCTAACTCAACCAATCAATGAAACTATCACCGAATTAAATATTACAGATTTACCCTCATCAATAAAAATAAATTCTCCTTCACAAAATGAAGTTTTAGAGAACAAGTTAATAATAATTAATTTAACAGCAATAGATAACAACCTAAACTACACAAATACATCCATCTTGCAAGGAGGAAATTTAATAAACTCAACTCTAAGTTGTGAAAATGGAACTTTCTTTGTTAATCTATCAGTTCCAGACTATGGAAATTATACAATAGTTGCAAGAGTTTATGATTTGTCAGGAAATTCAAATTCAACAGAAGTAAATATACAAGTTAAGAGAAAGCCAACTTTAAAAATAGATTTTATTGGTTTAATTCCAATTACTAAAGAGAAAACCCCTGTCAATGAGACAAACTTAACAACACCAGAAACAATAACAATCAATTATTCTGAATTAGAACAGGGGAAAATAAAACTCAACCAGCCTGTTGAGTTGGAGCAGGAAATAACAATCAAAAATCCAACCAACAAAACAGAAACTTTACTATTTCTATTACCTGTTCCAGATGATGCTTTTAATTTATCTCTCTACAAAAATAATTCTTTAATTTCAACAAACAAAACAGTAAATCTGACAATAGAGAAAAACCAGACAGTTGAATTATTGTTGAAATTTTACTCTTCTCCAGTAAAACTTGAAATTGTTGAATCAAAATTAGAAGTAAATTTGTCAGATTTACTCCCTCCAGAAGCAGGAAATATAAATATTTATGAAGGAGAAAATAAAATTGCTTCCTACAAAAACTTATTTGAGACAACTTTAACTCTTCCAAGGGTAGAAAAACAAATCCTTGTCTACCATAATTCTTCCCTACATTACCACAATATTTCTGTGGAGTTACCTCTGGAAGGAAATTACACCCTACCAGAAAATCTTTCACCAACTTATGAAAACAAAACCCTAAAATTTACAATCCCAAAACTTTCAGAAATCAATATAAGTTTAAAACCAGAAATAAAAAAGATACAAAAACCTGCCACAATAAATGAGTCAGTAAAATGGAAATTGGAGAGAGGAAACATTTCGATAGAATATGAAACCCCTGCACCAACAAAGAAAGAAAACCCAACAAATAAAGGCAAAAAAATAATTATCAATTCTAATTCTTCAGTACATTATCATAACATAACCGCTTTCTCTGATTTACCAGAATTAAATTATAAACCAAAAATTCACAGAATTGTAAATGGTACAAGACTGGACATAACTAACAATCCAATTTATAGAGTAACCTATAAAGACACAGACAACAACTCTCTCTATGATAGAATACAATGGATTGTTCCTAAACTTTCTAATGATACTTATGAAATTGAATTAACAATTCTAAATGTTCAAAGTTACCCAACCTTGGGTGGGAACTGGACAGTCAGGTTTAATACAACAGGAACAGCTAACTTAACAATAAAAGCAGTAAATGGAACAACCTGGAGTCTGGATGGAAATAAAACAGACCTACAATTTTTGGAAATAAAATGTAGGAATCAAACCCTGAATTATACTTGGATTAACAACTCCATCTTTATTCCAGATTATTCCTGCAACTACACAAGTTATGAAACCTCAAAGGTTCTAACTACAGGAAAGCATACCATTCAATTTACTTTTGGGAATATAACAAAATACGCTTACAATAGGGTGGATTCAATAACCTTAAACTCGCCTCCAAACCAAACAGCAACAAATGACAATAGACCAGATTTTGATTTCACTGTAACAGGAAATCAGAGTACTTATTCCTGTGAGTTGTTTATAAACGATACTGGATATGGAAATCCTAATTGGTATTCAGATTCAACCGTAGTTTCGGGATTAGTAGATATTGGAGCTAATTCAGCGCCAGAGGTTTACCAAAAAGACTCAACTTGGCATTTAATCTCTGGTGAAAGTGGTGGAGGATTTACTGGCTTTCAATGGAATGGAACAGATTGGATTTCAAACTCAAGCATAGTTTCAGGATTAAGTGATGTTGGGTCTGAGTCTACACCAACAGTCTACCAAAAAGATTCAACCTGGTATTTAATATCTGGTAAATATGATGGAGCATTTAATGGTTTTCAATGGAATGGAACAGACTGGGTCTCAAATTCAAGTGTAGTTTCAGGACTGGGAGATATTGGATATTGGTCAACACCAACAGTCTACCAAAAAGACACAACTTGGTATCTAATCTCTGGTGAAGATGATGGAGTATTTAATGGTTATCAGTGGAACGGAACAGACTGGGTAGAAAATTCAACAGTAGTCTCAGGTTCAGGAGATGTTGGAGATAGTTCAGAACCAACAGTCTACCAAAAAGACTCAATCTGGTATCTAATCTCTGGTGAAGTAGATGGAGATTTTTATGGTTTTCACTGGAATGCCTTAAATAATACACCAACAATAATAACAGCAAACTCAACTCTTTCAGATGGGTTATATAATTGGTATATAAACTGTACTGCTGATTCTACAACAAATACATCAGAGATAAGAGAAATTACAATTGATACCACAAATCCAATTTATTCCCAAGACCAAGATAATTCGGAAGGTCCGGTATTAGAAGGAACAATCGTGAATGTATCAACCTATTGGGAAGATACACATTTAGATACGGCAGAATTTTATCACAATGCTTCAGGTTCTTATGTTTTAAATTCAACCTGTTCTTTATCTGGAACAGCAGATTGGTGTAATAAAACAATAGATACTACTGGAATGGGTGGTAAAAATGTTTGTTGGAAACAATATGCAAATGATAGTGCTGGAAATGTAAATAACACAATGACAGATCATTGTTTTAATGTGGTTTCGATCTCAGTAATTCTAAATTCTCCACCAAACCAAACAGCTACAACTGATACAACTCCTGATTTTAATTTCACCGTTTCAGGTTCTGAAAATTGTTATTTTTGTGAACTATTTATAAACGATAGTGGGTATGGAACTTCTGAGAAATGGTATTCAGATTCAGCTATAGTTTCAGGATTGGGTGATGTAGGAAGTAGGTCCTCTCCATCCATCTGCAACAACTGCACAGGACACGGATATTCATCAGATTATCCTTATGAGTTGATAGCAGGAGAAGATAATGGAGTATTTAACGGATTTTACTACAACGGAACAGACTGGGTTTCAGATTCAGCCATAGTTTCAGGATTGGGAGATATAGGAAGTGAGTCTGCTCCATCTGTCTGTGAAAACTGCACAGGACATGGATATTCATCAGAGTATCCTTATGAGTTGATAGCAGGAGAAGATAGTGGAGTATTTAACGGATTTTACTACAACGGAACAGACTGGGTTTCAGATTCAGCCATAGATTCAGGATTGGGAGATATAGGAAGTGAGTCTGCTCCATCTGTCTGTGAAAACTGCACAGGACATGGATATTCATCAGAGTATCCTTATGAGTTGATAGCAGGAGAAGAATAGTAGTGGAGGGAGTATTTAACGGATTTTACTACAACGGAACAGACTGGGTTTCAGATTCAAGCATAGTTTCAGGATTAGGAGATGTTGGAAGCCAGTCCGCACCAACAGTCTACCAAAAAGACTCAACCTGGTATCTAATCTCTGGTGAAGATGCTGGAGTATTTAATGGTTTTCACTGGAATGCTTTAGATAATACAGCAACAATAATAACAGCAAATTCAACTCTTTCAGATGGAGCATATAATTGGTATATAAACTGTACTGCTGATTCTACAACAAATTCAAGTGAAACAAGGGAAATCACAATTGATACTACAAATCCAGAAATAAATTTTGTAACCCCTACAACTAAATCAGGAAATTACTCTCAAGATTGGATCTCAGCAAATGTAACTGTATCAGATACTAACCTGGATACCCTAACCCTCTCCCTCTACAACTCAACAGGTCTATACCAGGAAAATAAAACCTCAGATAATATCTACATAAATTACACAACTTTACCAGATGATAACTATTACCTAAACGCAACAGTAAATGACACAGCAGGCAACACCAATCAAACCAAAACCAGAGAAATCCTATTAGACACAACAAACCCAGAAATAGACTTTGTAAACCCAACAACCCAAACAGGAAATTACTCTCAAGATTGGATCTCAGCAAATGTAACTGTATCAGATACTAACCTGGATACCCTAACTCTCTCCCTCTACAATTCAACAGGTCTATACCAGGAAAACAAAACCTCAGATAATATCTACATTAACTACACAACTTTACCAGATGATAACTATTATCTAAACGCAACAGTAAATGACACAGCAGGAAATGAAAACAAAACAGAAACAAGAGATATAACCTTAGATACAACAAACCCAACCACAACACCCTCAGCAGTAAAAGAAGACGGAACTTCTTATACATTTGATACCTGGACTTCCTCAAGTTATGTAAATGTAACCTTAAACTGTTCTGATTCTGGATTAGGCTGTGATATAACCCACTACTGTAATGATACAGCCAATAACTGTACTCCAAATCTAACCTACTCAACTCCAGTCCAAATTTCAACAGAAGGAACAAGTTATATCAGATTTAGGAGTAATGACACTTTAGGAAATTTAGAGGCAACAAAGAATGAGACAATAAAAATAAAATCGCCGATGAAAATAACTCTTCTGAACTCTTCTGGAAATCCTCTTCCAGATAAAAAAGTTACTATTTATGACTCAGGGAGTTGGACAGTGGTTGATCAAGGGAATACTAACTCAACAGGGGAGATAGAATTTAAATTAAGCACAGCCAATAAGTATGATCTGTCTGTTTATGAAGGGGGTGGAAAAATTAGATGGAATATCTCTGTACCGAACTCAATAACAATCCAACAAGAACCTTTATATATAACCCTCCAAGACTCATCAGGAAACCCAATCTCAAACCAACAAGTAACAGTCTATGAATCAGGAACCTCGACAATAGCCTGCCAGGGAAACACCTCTTCAAGTGGACAAATAAAATGTGGTTTAAATTCGAGCAAGACTTATGATATTTCTATAACAAAACCGAGGGAAGAAAAGTTTTTAGCCTATGATATTGCAGTTCCAAGAGAAATAACTTTATACTATGCACTACCTGTTGGAATATCAACTTTAACTTCTTTACAGGGAAAACTTGTGGACTCAAGCAATGTTCCTATAGAAACAGCAAGTTTCAGAATAACAATTAAAGATAAAGGAGGAAATACAAAATGGGGTCCTTATATATTCAACGACACAGTAAGTAAAGGAGTTTATAATTTACTCCTTGGAGAAATAAATTCTCTTTATTTAGTTCCGAATTCTAAGTACAAGATTCTTTTAGAAATAGACATTGGAAACACAACTTTTGGAGCAGCAGATGTAACTTATGGTGATAACTCTCCAGCAGGAGACTTAATCTGGTTTATGGGCTAATCTATATGGCTCTTCTCGCATTTTTGGACAGATTTATTGTCAAAACCATTACCAAGACCCACCTCTCCAAAAACTTCCACTCTCCACTCAGGGTAAGTCGATGGCTCAAGACCAAACTATGGATATTGAAGATAGGATTATCATGATATTAAAAAAGGAAAGAGAGAGAATTACAATTTCTGGTTTAGCTGAAAAACTTAAACTCCATCGCAATACTCTAACAAAATATGTTTACAGACTTGATGAAGAAAGAAAAATTAAAATAAAGAAAATAGGAAAAGCCAAAGTCTGCTATCCAAACTCAAAGAATAAGAAAGGAAGAGCTAACTTAGGTTTTGTTTTGTTGTCGATTATAATTTTTTATTCTATAACTCTCTTATTATTTGCTAATCCAATTCATGCAAGTTCACCAAACCCAACTTTGAGTGAAGGTAATTATTCTATCTATGTAGAGACTGGAAGTGGTGGAAAGAAATTTGATGAAGGCCATAATCTTACATGTATGATAAGACACGGACCATCTGGAGTTTATTTAGATTCTGGTTATACTTTAAACATAATTGGATTGCAATATGTGGATACAATCCCTCCAACACCAAATCCAGCGCAAATTGAATCAATAACTGTAACAAATACTTCTTTAAATGTAACTGCTGTTGAGACAACAGATGATTTCTCTTCTATTGTTTATTACAGGTTTAATGAGACAACAGGAAATCCAGGAGCAAGTTCAAGTGATTGGCAGACCTCGAGATATTTTTTGGATGAGGGATTAACACCGAGTACTCAATACTGCTACAATGTGCAATACAAAGATTATAATGATAATACAGGAAACGAATCCCAGGATTCCTGCAAATGTACTTTAGCAAATATCCCGACAAATTTACAGTTGACAACTCTAAACCCAACTCAAATATATGCTGAATGGAATGCAAATGGAAACCCTGCAGGAACTTATTATAACTTGGAGAGGAATGGAACTTCAATTTATAGTAGCACATCTACAAATTATACAGATTCTTCTCTTAATTGCAGTTCTCAATATAGTTATAGAGTAAGAGCAAAGAATTGCGATAATGTTTATACTGATTTTACTTCTAATGTAACTGCTTGGACAAAGCCAGAAAACCCAATTCTAAATTCAACAACCCATTCTACTGGAGTTTGGAGTTCTAATAATTTAATAAATGTAACTGCAACAACTTCAACTCCAAATTGTGCAGACCATTACCATTATAAGTGGGATACAAGTTCAACAACAACGGTTACAGGAACAGATACAGAATGGGATGGCTCAGAAAAACAATTAACTGCAACTTCTGATGGGAACTGGTATTTGCATGCTATTGCCCACAACCCTAACAATGATGAAAATTCTGATGGAACCCAGCATTTAGGTCCTTTCAAAATAGACACAACACTACCAACCACAACAGCTACAGCAGTTAAATCAGATGGTTCAGATTATTCTTTTGGAGAATGGACAAATTCAAATTATGTAAATGTAACTCTAAGTTGCTCTGATTCTGGCTCTGGGTGCGATATAACTCAGTATTGTACAGATACAGATAATTCCTGCACTCCTTCTACAACCTACTCAACTCCAGTCCAAATCTCAACAGAAGGAACCTCTTATATTAGATTCAGGAGTAATGACACAGTTGGTAATTTAGAGACAACAAAGAATGAAACAATAAAGATAGATACAACCTCCCCAGTCCTAAACTTTACTCCCCCAACAGAACCAAATGGAACAACAATATCAAGAAACTGGACAGAAGCAAACATCACAATAGATGAACCTGACTTAGACACATTCAAATTTAACTGGAACACAACAAACCACACTTTTTATGATGATTCCTTAGTTTTAGGGATGAATCTTAACAATAATTCTGCAATAGGAGAGAACTCAACAAAAGCAGTGGATATTTCAAAATATGGAAATAATGGAACTTTAGAAAATGGAACAGCTTGGACAACATCTGGAAGATTTGGCTCTGCTCTCTCTTTTGATGGAACAGATGATTATGTTAATTGCGGTGATACAGCAGTAGAGTTTGCATCTGGAGTGTCATTTTCTTTTTCTTTCTGGTTTAAAGGCACAGGACATTCATCAAGTGATGATGGAATAATTACCAAGGGATATGGAGGAGGGGATGGTGGTCTTACACCTTGGTATTTAGAATACTATGAAACTGATGGAACTATTGCTCTATATTTAAGAGATTCAGGAGATAGTAGTTCTCACACATCTGGAACAATAGCAATTGATGATGGAAATTGGCATTTCATAACTGCTGTTTATGATGCTGGAGCAGGTGAAATTAGAAATTATGTGGATACTGAATTAGATACCACAACTATTGGAGTTCCAGAAGATGCTTACGGAACAAATGCTGGAAATTTTATTTTAATGGACCATTATGAAAGATATACTCAAGGCACTCTTGACGAAGTCAGGATTTACAATAGGTCTTTAAGCACAGAAGAAATCCAAATGCACTATAAGTCAGAATTCTCAAAATATAATTCAACACAATACAGGTTTTATGATAATGTAACAGACTTAGCAGACGGAACTTACACCTATTATGGATGGGCAAATGATACTGCTTCTAACGAAGGGCAGACAGATAACAATGAACTAAGATATTTAAATGTTGATTTAACCTCTCCAACAGTAACAATCTACTCCCCAGAAAACACAACTTATGGGGTAAGTTCAGTAGATTTGAATTATACAACTTCAGATTCTGATTCTGGGGTTGATTCCTGCTGGTATTCTTTGGATTCTGGAGAAAATCAGAATTTGCCAAACTGCCAGAACGCAACTCTGACAAATTTATCTGATGGACAACATCAGGTAACAATTTATGCAAATGATTCTGTAGGGAATATTGGCTCAAGTTCTGCAAACTTTACTATTTCAACTTTAGACCTATATTTGACAAAGAGTTTCAATCCTGACTTATTAGTTTCCTATGAAAAAGAGCAGGTAAACACAACCACAAAACTCAAAATAAATCATAGTTATACAAATGTTTTAGATTTCAATTTAACTGATGAGGTTCCATGGGACTTTAGTCTAAATAACGATTCAATAACCGTGAAATTACTGAAATATTCTCCCGGTTCAGAAACTGATGTTACAGATAATGTGACAATTAATATTAATGACCTGCCCGGAGAAAACAACACAAGAATTGAAATAAACTGCTCAAACACAAGTTCATCTTTTGGAAATTATCTTGAGGAAAATGATACAATTATTTTAAATTATCTGATGAATTCCTCTGAACTGGGGGCAAACCAGAACAGAACAACAATAACTTTTGGAAATATCACAGATACAAATTCAAACTCAAAAAACAGGACAATAAACACAACAATATCAGTTGCAGAAGTTGTGCTGAGAGGTTACAAAGATTTAACAGTTGATTTAGCAAATCCCCAGAATATTTCAGCAAGCATTATTACCAAAGCAATTGGAGGAACATTAGGTAACATCTCTTTAGTAGATTATCTTCCAGAGGGAGCAACAATTTATAATAGAAGTGTTTACTGGTTTAATGGGACCTATAATGAATTAACAGAAGGAGATGATTTCAATATTACAGTAGAGAATGTAACTCTTCCTGGAGGCTATAGAGGAGAAGCGTACCAGTATAATTTTACTTACACAGGAGTGACCTGGCCAGGGCAATTACAGGATAATGAATCCCTAATAATAAATTATACTTTCATAGTTTTGGGTGGTGGTCAGTGGGACCTTCCAGCAATTATTTCAGGTTATGACCCAACCCATAAAAAGGACATAAAGACTGAGATGTATGCTGATGCAAATGTTCCAAGTTTTGATGTTACTATGGAATTACTCAGCAAAATTATATATCCTGGAGAAATTGTTAAAGCCTTATTGAGAATAGTAAATGTTGGAGGCCCTAGAGCAAAAGTTGATATATTTTCAAATTATGCAATTAAAACTTTGGAAGAAGATATTGTAACAGAAAAAAGTGAAACCTTCGCTGTTGTTGAGCAGAAAGAAAAATTAATTGATCTTGATATACCAGAAGATATAGAGCCAGGCACTTACACATTTGAAACATTTGTGACTTATACAGGGAGGGAAGCTCTTTCTTCAGAAACATTTAAGGTAGAGAAAGAGCAGGCTCCCGGATTTTTAAACCAATATGGAATCTATCTAATTGTCGGAATTTTGATAGTGCTTAACCTGATTATTCTGGTTAGAAAAAGGTAAAATGGAAA
Source organism: Candidatus Aenigmarchaeota archaeon LH_S4 (assembly GCA_023659975.1). GTDB lineage: Archaea > Aenigmatarchaeota > Aenigmatarchaeia > QMZS01 > QMZS01 > QMZS01. The sequence continues at coordinate 20 of JAGXOI010000012.1, read as the reverse complement.
TAGAAAATAAAGTCCTGGGA
>JAGXOI010000011.1:12342-20834 GCA_023659975.1 Candidatus Aenigmarchaeota archaeon LH_S4 | reverse complement strand
CCTCGTTAGCCTTCTGTATTCAAAACAGTGTTTTGGTTAAGGAAGCTCCTGAATTATTCAGGGAGAGGAAGTCACAATGTAAAATCTTTTCTAAAGGGCTGCAAAGGAACAAAACTAAAACCAAAAAATTCCTTTTCTTCAAATTTATTTGGTTTTCTAATCACTAAAAATATTGAGTTCCTAACTGGTATAACCAACCTTCCTCTAGTTCTTAATTGCCCTCTCAGTTCAGTTGGAATTCTATCTGCTGCTGCAGAAACCAGAATTTTGTCAAATTGTGCTTTTTCAGGAAAGCCTGCTGAACCATTCTTACAACTAAATTTCGCAATTCCTTTTTTAACAAAATTATATTTTGCTGTGTTCCTTTCACCAATATCCTTTAATTCTTTTTTTATTTCTATCGCATAAACCCGTCCTTTATCTCCAACAATCTTAGATAATAAGGCTGTTGTCCAACCAGAACCAGAGCCAACATCTAAAATTTTATCTCCTTTTTTTGGAAGTAAAAGTTCAAGCATAAAAGCAACTGTTAGAGGCTGTGAAATTGTCTGTCCAAAACCAATTGGCAGAGGCTCATTTACTTCACTGAAATTTTTTAAATCCTCAGGCAAAAAATCTTCTCTTCTTATTTTCTTAAAAGCAGAAATTATTTCAGGTGTTTTTAAATAACCTTGTTTTATCAATTCATTAAGGATAGCCATAAATTATTTTTTTAAGTTTCGAATTAACATCTTTATCTCATCCAAATCTTTCTGCATATCTTCAACTTCTCTCTCAGCCTTTCTGTTAATCAAATAATCTCTCTCAACCTTTAATTTTTCTTTTTCTTCTTCCCTGTTCTGGCTCATCAAAATTATTGGAGCTTGTATTGCTGCCAGACAGGAAAGAGTCAGGTTAAGAATAATAAAAGGCCATGGATCCCAATGATGAAAATATGCTGTAAGATTGAAGTAAATCCAAACAAATATAAATATAGACAAAGTAACTATAAAAGCCCAGGAACCACAAAATGTTGTTAATTTATCTGCTGCCTTTTGCCCAAGAGTTAATTTTCTTTTGTGCAATAAGTGTTTATCTCTCTCAAGTTTCTTGTTTATCCTTGAAAATTTTTTTTTACCAGAATTTTCTTTTTTCTTAACCATACTTTGATTTTTTAAATGTTGGGAGAGGGATTTGATGAAGGGACAATTTCTTAGGAATTCTTCTCTGAAATGTCTACCCTCGCTCTCTGCGTTTCTCAGCGCTAAAAATCATCGAATTCTCTCAAAGCTCACATCTTTCTTTTAGTTTTGGTTTTTAAAGGTTTCGAGCCTTTTTAACCAATCCAACCAATAAAAGGCTCGTATGAGCGCAGCGCCTTAGCCACTAGACTACCCCAACATAAGTTTATAAGAAATATTTTTTATGGTTAATATCCTTTTCTTGCATCAGAAAAATCAGGTGCTTTATCCTGTTTTTCAAAATTAAATTCCTGCCAGTCTCTTTCAGCACTTTTTTTCGGTTTTTTATCTTCAGATTCTTCTTCTGATTTTATATCTTCAGATTTAACTTTTTTACCCTCTTTAAATATTGCTGAATTCTCAATTTCCTTCTTAATTTTCTCTGCAAGTTGTGGTAAATCTTCTCTTTTTACTTCAATTTTTACGAGACTCTGGATTGGCAAACCTTTATCCCCTTCAAACCTTGGAATTATATGAAACTGTAGATGTGGTATCTCTTGACCAGCCAGTTTCCCATCATTTATCCCTATATTGTAATCTGTTGTTTCAACAATTTTAGGAACAATTTTTGCCAACTTAAAAATCACCAAAAACAGTTCTTTTGCCTCATTTTCTGGCATTTCTTCCAGTTTCTGATAATGCTTTTTTGGAATTATAATTGTATGTCCTAAGGAAGAAGGATTTACATCAAGAAAAGCAATGTTTAAGGAATCTTCATAAACTTTGAGGGTAGAAATTTCTCCATTCACAATTTTACAAAATATACATTCTACCATAATATCCTAACAATTGTATTAATTACTTTTTGACTTCTATTATTTCAGCTCCAAAAGGAACAGAAAATTCATACTTCTTAATCTACTTCTGATTGATCTTAATCCCAACAACACTTGAAATCCCGTTTTCAGCAACAACACCATAAACCTGATCACTCTTGGAGATTGTGGCATCATTATGAGTAATAATAATATATTGCTGTTCTTTGGAGAATTCTTTAACAACATCTATAACCTTTTTTGTATTTTCTCTGTCAAGGGTGGCATCAATTTCATCAAGTAAAACAAAGCAGCTTGGTTTGCGTTTCTGTATTGCAAGCAGAAATCCTATTGCAGTTATTGTTTTTTCTCCCCCAGAAAGAGAATCTATACCCAGCAGTCTTTTTCCCTTTGGCCTTGCTTTGATAAGTAATCCGGAATAGATCTCTTCTTGCTCCTCTAAAACCAAATAACCTTCACCACCCGTGAACCTGAAATAAATATCTTTAAATTCTTTGTTCACCTCCCTGAACAAATCCATAAATTTCTCTTTTCTTCTATTTTCAATCTCGGTTATCACTTTCAAAATTGAATATTTTTCCTCAACAATTTTTTCAACTTTCTCTTTTAAATTTTCATAATCCTCTCTGTATCTTTCAAAGTCCTCAACAGCCTTCAGGTTTAGTGGACCTAATTTGCTAACTTCATTTGTATAACTTTTTAACCTATCTTTTAATTCGGAAATATTACCTTCCTCAACTTCATCAAATAATTCTATTTCAGAAAGTTCATCCTGATAATTTTTAACTTCTACTTCTATTCTTGCTAATTTTATTTTTTCATCAGATAAATCACTCTGCACTCTTAATTTCCTCTCATACCCTCTCCTTCTTTTCTCCCTGCTTTTTTTAAGTTTTTCTTCTATTTTTTCAACTTCTTTTCCTATACCAGCATATTTGCTGCTTGTTTCTTTTCTCTTTTTGCTTACTTTTTCCAATCCTTTGTTTAAAACCTTTAATTCTTTCTCAAGATTTTTGTTTTCTTCAACCAGATTTTTAATTTCTTCCCTACTTTTAGTTAGGTCAAAAACCTGCTCTTTGTATCCCCCTAAAACAGCACCACTCCTCTCAATCAGGGAACCTTCTAAAGTTGCAATTCTATACTTGTTTACAAACTGTTTGGAATTCTCTACTTTATCTGTAATAATAGTATTTCCCAGAACATATTCAACAACCTTTCTGAATTTCTTATCAAAACTAACAAGGTTTATTGCCCTGTCAATTACTCCTTTTCCCTTCGGTGCTTCTATAATATTTCCTTTAATCTTGTCAAGAGGCAGGAATTTTGCCTTACCTATCTTGTTTTCTTTCAAATATTTTATATAAACAGGAATTTTGTCAAAAGATTTTATAACCAAATCATTTTTTGTACTTCCAAGGGCAACATCAATTGCCTGTTTGTATTCAGGTTTGCAATCTATAATCTGTTTTACAGACCCAAGAATATCTTCCTTATCAATTAAAAATTTGATTGCCTTGGGTTTATTTATTTCTGAAATCTGTTCAATATATTTCTCCAACCTACCCCTCTCCTTGTTGTTTGAACTTATTTTATTTTCTAATTTTAAAATTTCACTTTTCACTTTTTCCTGTTCTTCTATTATTTTAACCTCCTCGCTTCCCCTAAAAATATTTTTCCTATATTCCTTTACTTCATTTTCGTACTCTTCAATACTTTTGTCTATATCCTGAATTTCTTTGTCTATATCCTTTATTTTTTTAGCATATTCCTGCTCTTTTTCACTGATCTTTTCTTTCTTATCAAGACAATCATCCAATTTTTTCTTTAAAATTGAAAATCTTATTTTTTTAATTTTTGAATTCATTTCATTATAAGTTTCAACTTTTCTCTTTTCTTCTGATATATTCTGAAATAATTTTTCTTTTTCTTTCAAAAGCATATTCTGTTCCTTCAAAATATCATCAACTTTCCTCATTTCTTTTTCACTCTTCTTCTTTTTTTCATCAAATTCAGCCAAACCTGCAAGTTCATCTATAACCTGTCTTCTTTCTAATGGATTCATTTCCAGAACTTTTGTAACATCCCCCTGGGCAACTATATTTAGCCAATCTGGCGAAATCCTTGCCTCTCTCAATAAATCGATAATCATCTGCCTTGTCTCTATTTTATCGTTTAACCTATAAGTTGATTGTCCCTGTTGGTTTATTTTTCTCTCAATTTTAATTATCTCCCTATCAAATTTTATTTCTTTGTTTGAATTATCAATTTCAAGTTCAACTTTTGCACTTTCTCTTTGATTTTTATCACTCTTAAAAAGCAGGTCTTCCATCCTGTCTGCTCTCAGAGCCTTTGCAGAATTCTTCCCTAAAACAAAAGAGAAAGCATCTAATAAATTGGATTTTCCAGAACCATTACTTCCAGCAATGCAGGTGATTCCATCTCCAATAACCAAACCAACCTTGTTTTTAAAAGATTTAAAACCCTGTAAAGTTAACTTCAAAAGTTTTACCATAACCAAACCTTTTTTTAAAAAAAGAACTCACTTATTTTTTAGTAATTCACAAAATTTACAAATATCCCTTGAAGAAGGCTCTCCACAAATTTTGCAGTATTTTATTTTCCCTTTTTTGTAAAATCCTTTTTTTAGAGAAGGAATCAATAAATCAGCAAATTTGACAATCTGGAATAGAGTTCCAGGATATTTTTCTTCCAAATCATAGAGATATTTTCTTATCGTTTTCCTGACTGATTTTTTTCCAAAAGGGCATTTTTTCTCTTTATAATAAGGTAGTCCCAGAGCATCACAATAAGCAAAAACTTCCTCTTCAGGAATTTCCCTTAGAGGCTTTATCCTTGGGATAAATTTCTTTATTTTTTTATTTTCAACCTTTGCCCCCAACCTCAAAAATTTATCCAGATTACCAAAGACAAAATTTAATAAAACAGATTCTGCTTCATCATTCAGATTAAATCCAAAAGCGAGTTTTGTTGCTTTGTTTTCCCTTGCTTTTTTATTTAACAAATATCTTCTTAAAACACCACAATAGGTGCAGGCGTTTATTTTTTCATCTTTTATAATTTCTGGCAGACTTTTTCCAAATTCTTCTTCGAAAGAATAAATTTTTAGAGGAACTTTCATTATTTCACAAACTTCTCTTGCTTTTTCGATTGTTTTTTTCCTATAATCTCCCGTCCCTTCATCTATTGCTATTGCAAAAATTTTCATGTCTTTTCTTTTCTTAATTATTTCGTTTAAAATATATAAACAGGCAGTAGAATCTTTTCCCCCTGAAATTGCGACACAAATCTTATCATTTTTTGAAATTAGATTATTTATCCTGATATTTTTTTTGACTTTTTTTTCTATTGACCTAACAAAACATTTTTCGCATAATTCTGTACCCTCATATTCCCTCCTGAAATAAGTTTTTTTACCGCATTTACAAACCATAATTTCAATTAGATAAATTTAGTTTAACTTTAAATAGCCAAGGAGTATACTTCCAAAATCTTAGTTAATAATATAGGATTTTGGTAGTAGCTCAATTACCTTATTAAAGATTTTTGTTATATTATATATGGTTTGGTTAGTATGTAAACACTGCAAACATAAATGGGATTATAAAGGTAAGAGAGAATATTACACAAGTTGTCCAAATTGTATGTATAAAGTTAAGATAAAAAAATGAAACTAACACAGCAGATTAAGGTAAGACCAACAAAACAACAAGAGGATACTCTATGGAAATTATCAGAGAAATGCAGATTAATCTATAACTTTGCTCTTACTGAAAAACAACTTTGCTGGGAACTTGATATAAAAGGAGTAAACTATTATTCCCAGCAAAATGATTTGCCAAAACTAAAACAAAAATATCCTGATTACAAAATAGTCTATTCAAAGGTTTTGCAGTATGTTTTGAGAACTCTAAATGCGGATTATAAATCATTTTTTGCATTATGGAAGAAAGGTGCTCAAGATGCAAAACCACCAAAATACAAAGGTAAAAAATACTTTACAACTATGGTTTATAATCAAAGTGGTTTCAAAGTTGAGCAGGGTAAAATAATATTATCACAGGACTATGATAAACAACCTTTAGAGTTTGAGATACCTGAGAAATTCAAATTTGCTCAAATAGAGCAGGTTTCAGTTTATCAGAAAGACAATAACTTTTATATTTCAATAACCTACGAAAAGCAGGAGAAGGAATATGTGGATAATGGATTGTATCAGGCGATAGATTTAGGAGTAACCAACATTATAACAGCAGTTAATTCAAAAGGTAGAGTTCTCCGAATAAAAAATAAAAGACCAGATAAATATTGGTTTCCTAAAGAAAAAAAGATACAATCAAGAAGAGACCACTGTAAAGAAGAGAGTAAAAAATGGAATAAATTGAATAAAAACCTGAACAAAATGAAGAGAAAATCTGCCAATCAAATCAGGGACTTTCAGCATAAATTAACCAGAAAAATTGTGGATAATACAAAATCAAACACAATAATTGTTGGTGATCTGGCAGTAAAGAAGATGGCTAAGAAAGGTGATAAAAGAAAGAAAGGGCTAAACAGATCAATACAAAACACAGGAACTCTTGGGAGATTTGTTAGGTTTCTTACCTACAAAGGTAAACTTGTGGGTAAAGGAATAAAAGAAACCAATGAATACAAAACAAGTAAAAAGTGTTGTTGTTGTGGCAAAGAATGGGATATGGATTTGTCAATCCGAACTATGAAATGTGATTGTGGAAATGAAATGGATAGAGATGCTAACTCATCTCTAAACATAATGACTCGTTTCCTATCACAGAATGGCTTGTGGACAGCCTTGTCTGAATTTCAGGCAAATCTGCGACAAACAGGTATACCAATTCAGGTATTACACTCGCAGGAAGCCACTCTAAAATATTTTAGTGGTGGTAGTTCACTGAGATATAAAAATCCTCAAACAAGTTTTCTTGTCTTACCTTTATTTTTTGCTGGTCTGTAAGGTGTAAAACAGCGATAAAATATCTTGCTATTTCCAGGTTATTCTTTGTATTTGTTAGTTCATAAAAACTTGTCTTATTTATCTTTGAAATTTCTTTAAAAACCCTTTCTACATAATCTTCAATATCGATTTCAACTATCTTTTGCAGGTTTTTTATTTTTTCTTCTCTGTTAAGTCTGGTTTTTTCTTTCATTTTTTTTTCACTCAGCACTTTTTCTAAGGTTTGAGTTAATTCTTCAAAAGTTATGTTTCTGGCTGGAATTCTTTTGAGAGGAGGCTCAAGGATATTTAGGTCATCAATATTTATTGTCTCTAATTCTCTTTCTTCTGTTTCTTCTTTTATAAGACTTTCTGACTTTAATCTTAATAAAATGGCAGAAACCAAAATAAATCTTGCAGGAACCCTAAAATTTATTTCTTTTAACTCTCTTAGATAATTTAATAGAGAAACTGCAAGTTTTGATATATCAATGTTCCATGGATCCAGACCTTCTTCTATTATAATCTCTCTTAGAACAGATTGAAAATCAGAACCATTAATAATCAAGAAGAGAGTATCCATAATATTATTTATCCTGCAATTATTTTTTTGATTTTCTGGGTTCTATCTTTCATCAAAACTCTGTAGCCGCAGTGGGGACAGATAATACTCTCTTTTATTTTCTCAATCTTCCCTCTGCATTTGATGCAAATGTAAGTCATTATTTCACCCTTGAGACTACTGCGGAACTTGGACAAACTATCAATACAGATTTTGGGCCCATTACAATATCACCCTTTATGGCAATAACAGTCTTTTTTATTCTTTCGATTGCCCTTTTAAGTTCTCCTACATCCTTTTCCTTTAATTCTTCTGTCTCAACTACAACAATTTTCCCTTCTCTAACCTCTTTCTGGATTTTTTCTGTATCTTTATATCCAGATATTTTTTCTATTTCTATCTCTATCTTCCCTTTTGTATCAGTAGGCTGCTCAACAATTTTATTGAAGTCTACATATTTATCTTCTTCTTCATCAGCATCTTTCACGTTTTTCCCAAAGATTTTTTCAAGTACCATAATATATAAAATTATTTATAAGAAATAAAGAACTTTGATATTTTAAGGATTTTTGGTTTTGGCTCCTTCTTTTCTGCTTTGCAGAAGTCCAAGGCAATACTACCAATTTTACAGATAAAGTCCCAAGAAAGCTACCGATTTTGCTCGTGTAGATGAATTGGGTTTAGGATAAGAGTATTTAAAGTTTAAATACTAATTTAAACTATATAATTATATTTCGAAAAGAGTTTATTTATCTTGTTTTTGATTTAAAGGATTTTTAGTTTTATATAGTTTAAACTATTATAATTATATTTCGAAAAGAGTTTATTTATCTTGTTTTTGATTTGAAGGATTTTTAGTTTTTGGCTTAAGCCTTTTTTTAAAAGGCTTCTTACTAACCAACTTATCTTTTTGGCTTAAGCCTTTTTTTAAAAGGCTTCTTACTAACCAACTTATCTTTTTG
>JAGXOI010000011.1:0-12242 GCA_023659975.1 Candidatus Aenigmarchaeota archaeon LH_S4 | reverse complement strand
GCTTAAGCCTTTTTTTAAAAGGCTTAGTTGGGAAGAAAATAGAGAATAAAAGTAAGTTGAGGAAAGAAGTATATCTGGTTTTTGATTTAAGTGATTTTTAAAAAGCAAAAATATCTATTTAAATTAGTTTATACAAAATAATTTAATCTCAGAAACTATTAGATTGAATATTTTTTATCTATTTTACTTATAACTTAATATTTATCCTATGTATTTTTTAGTTGAAACTGTTTCAATGAACTAATATATACTTCTTGTTGTATATATATTTATAGTGACACACCGAATCCAGGAACCGATTGTAAATAATCGGGGAGATTCTTTATGTAAAAAAGGTGAAAAAAATGAAAAAAATATTAAGTAAGATAGGAGCAGGTTTTTTAGGAGCAGTTATGACTGGAGCAAGTTTATTAGTTCCAGTAGCAATAGCAGATAGTACAGCTAATACTTTAGCAGATTACCCAGCACCATTTATAACAGATGGAGGAACAGATATGTTAATGGTAATTGGAGCAGATGCAAGTCCAGCAGATGTTCTTGGAGCAGTTAATATTGCTGTTGAATTAGGTGGTGAACCAGAAGGAGAACCAGTTCCAACAGGAGCTGCAACAACAGCAGTTACAGGAGGTGAAGACAAGGAAATATCATTAGCAGATTCAGATCTTGGTGATTTTGGCACTTTAAAAGACAATTATTTAGCTGGTTTCAAAGATAAAAAAATTACCTGGAATGGGGAAGACATTGATATAGAAGAGACATTATCTCTTGATGGTTTGTCTATATTAACAAGCGCTGATGACAAAAATGTAGGTAGTGATGTTTATTTGGGAACCACAACAAATCCAGAGACTTTTATATATAAATACATAATAGATGATAATGATTTCAATGCTTCAGCAGTAGCAGATTCAAGTTCCGAGAAACTCACAATAGAATTATTGGGAGAAACCATGATAGTAACAGATATAGATGTTGCAGCCGATAAGATAAAATTCAAATTTGCTGATGATGTTGTCTTGGGAATGGGAGAGTCAACAACAGTAACAGCGGATAGTACAGAATATACAATAACAGTTAATTCTATTGGTTTAGGAAGTGTGTCGGTTAGTGTTAATGGAGACACACAGATTATTGAAGACGACCATAACTACGATTTCGGTGTAGTAACAGTTGAAGTAGGTTCAATACTTTATACAGATGATACAGAAAGCAGGCAGACAAAATTATCTGTGGGTTCTGATATAACTAAAACAGTTAGTTCAGGAGATTCAATGGAAGTATTTGATGAGCCAAAAGAAGCAAAAGATGCAGAATGGGTTTGGCATGTTGATGCTGAAGCTGATAATGTAGAAATTGGTGCAAAATATAGTCTTGATTCACGTAAATTAGATGATGATATAGCACCAAAGGCAGTAGGTGAAAAAATTGAATTACCAAATGGTTATGGAGAGATAGAACTTTCAGAATTGACTGCAGTGGCTGATTTGAAATATACCTTTGAATTTAAAGAGGGTAACATAGATGTATATAATGCAAGTGCTACTTCAACCAAATTATATGATAACAGAAATGCATTGATGATAAGTTCAGGAGAAGCAGATACTGGTTTTAAAATAGACTCTAAAGAAACAGATACTGTTTATCTTTTCGAAGGCAACGACACCACTTTTATTGGTTTAGCTTACGAAGACGGAGATAACAATATTGTAATGTCAGCAGCACCCAACACATCAGAAAGTTTCATTTTAGACAATGATGAAAATATCTATAATGCCACTTACAATGAAACAAACAGTACAAATGTAGATTTAAACTTGACAAATCTTTTATCCGGACTTAACGAAGAAGAAGTTGGGATAGATGTAAATGTACATTCTGTAAAGCTTGGTAGTAATGAAGGTGACGCGGATGCAAATGAGATAAAAGTTACCGAGCAAGGAGCATCAGCAACATCAATTGGTACTTATGATAAGAGTTATAGAACCTATTCAGGTGCTATAATAGAAACACCAGAAGATAATGGAGATAATGATGAGGTTGTAATGTACATTCCTGAAGAGCAGATAAAGGCAAAAGTAATTGTTTCAGGACCAGGAACAGAAGTTACAACAACTGAAGGGGATACAGTAACTCCTAAAGTTGAGCCAGTAAGAGACAACATTGCAAGAATGGATACAGACGAAGGAATTGAATCAGACAAATTAGATAAGAATTTGATTTTAGTTGGTAGCCCTGCAGTTAACAGATTGACTGCAGCAGTATTGGGTGTTGATTATCCAACTTGGGGTTCAGAATGGACAGCAGATGAAAATTTATCAGCGAAAGTTCCAATTTCAGGAGAAGGAAGTGCAATGATTAAAATGGTAAACAATGCTTTTGGTGGTGGAAACGTTGCATTAGTTGTTGCAGGTTGGTCAGCAGATGATACACAAGCAGCTTGTACAGCATTACAACAATTTAAGAAGGAAGAATACGGAACCTACGACTTGACTAAAGAAAACGTTACAGTAAGTGAAACTACAGTAAAGTTAATTGATTAAGTTCTTAGAAAATAGCTTTTTTTAATTTTTTTTATTTTCTTTTAATTTTTGTAATTGAGTTAAATAGTATTTCTTTATGAACAATTAGTATAAATCCATTACTTCAGAAATTGTTTTAATCTCAATATTTTTTGATTTTATGTAACTTATAGTTTCCTCTAAATCTTTTGGAGAAATAGAATATTTTGAATTTTTATCTTCTCTAACTAAATGTAACATAAATATCAGCCAGTAGTTATTAGCTTTGGCTTCATCAACCCAACCTTTTATTTCTTCAATACTAGTTGAATTAACAATCCAGATAGACTTTAATTTGTATCTATCTATATTTGATATAGAATTGAAACCCCATATAGAGGGTCTTACAGAACTATAATATTTCTTTGCTATCTCTTCTATTTCATTATTATATTTTCCATAAGGTATTGATAAGGAAGTTACATTAAATCCTTGTTCAATTAAAGTTTCCTTTGATGATTTTAATTCTTTAGTAATTGAAGATGAGTCTAATTCTGTTAAGTCTGAATGATTGATAGTATGGCTCCCAATTTCAAAACCATTTTTTTGTAATTCTCTAATTTGACTCCAATTCATCAATTTTTGATTTTCAAATTCCTTACCAACTAGTCCAGTTATAGTATAAGAAGTTGCAGAAATATTGTGTTTTTTGAAAATTGGTAAGGCATTTGTAAAAATATCTTCATATCCATCATCAAAAGTAAATGTTATATAGGGTTTGTTATAAACAATTTTTTCATTTATAATTCCTTCTAACTCCTGAAGTGTTAAGAACTTATTATATGTTTTTCCATTAATAACTAAAGAGGGAGTGGAAGTAATATTATATTTTTTATTTATAACTTCCAATACAGGATTATCTATTTTATAATCAAGAGCATAGATAGTTGTTAAATTATATTTTCCGGATAAGGCATCTAGAACATGACCTTGAGCAATACACTCATCACAAGGATGGGAATAAAAATATAAAATTAAAGGTATTGAAATATTACACTGTTCTTTTACTTTTTCAAAGAAAACATATTCTTTAATCTGATAAATCTGATACCTCTCTTTTTCAATTAAAAGTTCTGGATTTTTTGGCCCAAGTTTTTCTTCTAAATCAGAAACCTTTTGACCTAATTTTGCTCTTTCTTTTTGGATTTCCGAGAAGTCTATATTGCAAATATCCTGCTTTAATAAAATAGAATATGCAAGTTCATAACCAACTAAGTCAGATAAAATATTCTCCTGGGATTGTTTTAATTCAGATAAATTATAGTAGGAGATTGCCTGCCCAAGAAATATACCTAATAAAAAAATTAGAGAACTTATACCAATTGCTGAAACAAATCTAAAGTTTACCATTTTATATCTTTCTTTAAAATTTTATAAAAGGTGGCAATCCAGAAATAAAAATAAATATAACCTGAGACAATTAAATAAATTAAATATTGTAATATGATCTTGGGTTTTGTTTTTTTAATTTTTTTATTTTATAAAACTATTTATGGTAAGAAAGATTACTATATGGTCCGTTTTGTTACCTTACTTACGAGATTATAATAGAACCTTGCTGTTAGTAGATTTTGAAAAAGAGTTGAAAATTAAACATCAAACCATATCAAAATATATAAAAGAGCTTATAAATAACAAAATCCTGAAAAAAGAAAAAAGAGATAAAAACAGCAGTTATTCCCTGAACTTTAAAAATCCATTAATTCCTGATTATTTATCAATTTCCGAGAAAATGAGAAATTTTGTTTTATTAGATAAAAGTATGCTCCTTAAAAGGCTTTACGAACAACTTTAAAACTTTTTCTCTGAAAATTCCTTCTTGATTTTTGGGTCTTTTGCTGAACAACTAAAAGGCAATGATATAGATCTACTAATTATAGGAAAAATAAGTAAAGAACTAAAAAAAACTATAAAAGATTTTTCATTAACTTATAGGGTTAAAGTTCACATAGTGGGTACAGAAATAAGAGAGCTAACAAAAACTTTTATACAAGAGATATCAAAAAAGCATATCATACTAAACAACTCTGATTTATTTATAAATTTGTTTATAAAATGGAAAGATTAGATTGGTGTAAAAAAACAGAAGAAAAGACCAAAATTTGTAAAGCCTTCAGAGGCTCTTGCAAGAGAAATTTAGAAAGTGCAGAAGAAAGCTTGAGAGTATTAAGTAAAATAAAGGAAATAAATTCAAGGATATGGACAGCAACAACAAAATATTATATTGAGTACTTTGCTTTTTTAATGAGAATTGGAGTAAAGAGTGAGATTCATTCTTGTACAATAGAACTTGCAAGATTCTTAGAAAACAAAAAATTCTTAAAGATTAATATTAGCAAAATTTTAGAAGAAGATAAAGAATTAAGAATAGAAAATCAGTATTATCTTAAGAATATATTTATACAAACAGACTTGGAAAATTAAGAGATTATAGATGATTTAACCGAACAGGAGATAGAAGCTATTAGAATATCTTTGAACAGGCTGTTTCTTCTAAAACATTTATTGGAACACAAATAATATAATCAGAAACAGAATTAATTAATTTTTCTTCACCTTCAATAATTAATTTTAAAAGAAAACTAGTATCAACCAGATATCTTTATATCATAATATAATTCATTTAACTTTTTAAAATCTATTCTTGATTTTGGCAGGGTCTCTAACACCTTCTTTATTTCTAAAATATCTTCTTTTAAAAGAAGACCCCTTACTTTGAGTGATTTTATAAGAACCACACTATTCTCAGGTAAGTTTATTTTTTCCTCTGGTTTAAAAACACCATCCTCATATCTTGCTCTTATCTCTTGCATAATTAAATTCTTTTTTATATAAAAAGTAATTTTATCTGAAGTTATCCAAAAGTTATTTAGTAGTTAGCCAAACTGCTAGCCCAAACCCACCAAGAATGTAATCTTCAATTAAAATTCCTAAAGAAAAAGCAATTGCTAATTCTGGAGAAATCCCAAAACTTGATAAAAGTAAAACAGAAGTTGCTTCCCTTGTTCCAATCCCGGATATTGAGATTGGAATTAGTTGGGCGAGAAGTAAGATTGGTGTAATAAGGCAAGTTGAAAAATAAGATAAATTTAGACCAAAGGCAAAGGATAAAAACCAATATTGCAAAAAGATAACAAACCAGGCTAAAATTGTCAACAAAAAATTACCTAAAATTTTTCTCTTCTCTAGTTTTTCAAAATTTCTGTAAAAAATATTAAAGTTTTCTCCAACGGACTCTTTAAATTTTTCTGGAATAAAATATTTATAAAAAGGTTTTGCAATTTTTCTGATTAATTTTTTATTTCTTAAGACAAGAACTAATATTAAAAACAAAATAAAGAACAAGATAAACAGATAGCTCAAATTAAATAAAGAATTTTTATTAGAAAATAAAATAAATACTGAGAAAATCCCAAGCAAAAATAGAACAAGAATATCATTAATTCTATCAACAAAAACTGTCAGTAGACTTTTTCCTAATTTTCCGTTTAAAAATTTTGCTCTGAGAAAATCCCCTACCTTTCCAGGAGTTATTAAACCAGCACCAAAACCAGCAACCCAAGCAATAATTGCTTTTGGTAATGGAATTCTATCTTTTTTATCAACAATTAGCAACCATTTAATTGATTTTACAAAAATAGCAGGGAGAACAAATAAAATAGAAATTATGAAATAAGATAAATTTATAGTTTTGAAATAATTTATGAAAAGAGATAAATTAATATTAAGAAGAAGATAAATAAAAATAATAATTCCAATTAGGCCGAATAATCTAAAATAGTTTTTCATAAAATCAATTCGATTATTTTTAATCTTACTTATGCAAATTTTTTCTTATTACATAACTTTTGTACTTTTTAGTTTTTAAGGATATTTATCAAATTATGATAGCAGATATATCAATGGTTAAAGACAATACAAATGTAAATGATATTTTTATCTCAACAAATGAGTTGAGTTTTGCTCTGAATGCGCTTACAGGAAGAAAGGTGATGATTACAAGGAGAAGTCAGAATAGTCCTTTTATAGATATTGATCAGATGGAAGTAGATGCTGCAGTAATTTTATATGGAAAGGATTCCAAGAAAAGAGAAGAATTACTTAGAGAATATAACATAACCTATCTTTATTGGAGTAATTACTGGATTCGAAGCGAATATTATTCTAATGAAAAAGGAGAAATAACTAATTGGTTTGATCCAATACTCGCAAAAGATATAAAAAACTATAAAGAATATTTTGAAAGCTATAATATATCCTATTTCTCTCAAAATACCTGGATAGACCCCTCAATAAAAAAAGAGAAAATACGAAAATATAATTTATTATTTGTTTCTCCGAAAAATTATAGGTCTTTTGAAAAGCCCTGGTATGAAGATTTAGACAATTATTTAAAGGAAGTTTGGATTTATAGTTATAAAAATCAAACAATTGCAAGAATTTATAAGGTGAGTTATGAAAAATAAATGGAATTTTATTGATCTTAAATTAGCGGATATGAGATTAAACAAAATTAAAAAATATATTCCAGAACATTCCAGTATATTAGATGTTGGTTGTGGTTACCATTGTAAACTTCTAAAACAACTAAAAAACTATATAAAAAGGGGTTATGGAATTGATTTTGAAGTAGATAAAAAAGAAAAGTTTACCCTTTTTAATCTTGATATATCTAAAGATAAGTTTCCTATGAAAGATAATTCTATAGATATAGTTACAAATCTTGCGGTAATAGAACATTTAATTGACCCAACAACAATGTTATCTGAAATTTATAGAGTTTTAAAACATAATGGGAAATTATTATTAACAACACCAACTCCTCTTTCAAAACCAATACTTGAACTTGGAGCGCAAATAGGAATTTTTAATAAAAAAGAAGTTTTTGACCACAAGTGTTATTATAATAAGATTAAACTATTCAAAGTTCTCGAACCAAAATTCCAGATAATTAAACATAATTATTTTGAATTTAAGTTAAATCAGTTTGTTGTATGTAAGGTATTAAAATGAAAGTTATTGCTTTAATCCCAACAAAAAATGAAGAACAGGGAATTGGAAAAGTTATAAAAGAGTTGAAACCTTGTGTTGATGAAATATATATAGTAGATTGTAATTCAACAGATAGAACAAGGGAGATCACAAGGAAACTAGGAGCAAAAATAATTTTGGAACCGAGAAAAGGTTATGGTAGGGCTTACAAAACAGGATTTAAAAAAGTTAAAGCAGATATTATAGTTACCCTGGATGCTGATGGGAGTTATTCCACCAGAAAAATCAAAAAGTATTTGGAACTATTAATTGAGAAAAATATAGATTTTATATCTTGTAATCGCATTTTTAAAGAAAAAAGTATTGGTTTTAGTCACAAAATAGGAAATAGAGTACTTACATTAGCTACAAATATTTTATTTGGAATATCTTTAAAAGATTCACAATCTGGTATGTGGATTTTTAAAACTAAACTCTTGAAGGATTTAAAATTAGAGTCAGATGTAATGTCTTTCTCTGAAGAAATAAAAATAAGAATCATTAAAGCCAACTTCAGATTCAAGGAACTGCCTGTTGGTTACTATGAACGGCTTGGAAGAGCAAAACTAAATACTTTTAGAGATGGTATATCTAACCTTCTTTTTTTGTTTAAACTAAAATTTTTACTTAATTCTTACCCAAAGCAATAACCCGGCAAAACCAAGAATATAATCTTCAATTAGTATTCCTAGGGAAAAGCTATTGCGAGTTCTGGAACAACACCAAATATTCCTAAAAGTAAAACAGCTGCTGCCTTTCTTGTTCCTATCCCTGAAACCGGGATGGGTATCAGTTGAACCAAAAGTAAAATTGGTGTTACCATGGCTATTGCTACAAGATTTAAACCTAAAGCTAAAGACAAAAACCAGTATTGAACAAAGATTAAGGACCATGCTAAAAGGGTGAGTAATAAATTTACTAGAACTTTTTTTCTTTGTATCTTTTCAAAATTTCTATAAAAATGTTTAAAAGTTGTACCTACTTCTCTCTTGTATTTCTCTGGTAATAGATTTTCAAAAAAAGGTTTTGCAATTTTTCCAATTAATTTTTTATTTCTTATTATTAATATTCCAAAAAGAAATCTATTTATTAATCTATGTAAACTTGAGTTGAAACACAAGCAGGTATTGATAAACTACGAGGAAAGATCAGGAAAGAGGAAACTAAAGAAGACTGATGGTTCCAAGATAATTTATTTTGTTGTTAGGAAGAAATTTACAAGAATTTGAAATAATCGCAAATTAATCCTAGTCCTATTGACCTGCAAGGGTTTGTTTCAATGGAATAATTGTATAATTTGGAGATTGTTTTGTTTAGTTTTTGTAGATAATAACTGTCCACATTTTCAAATTCCTTGCACTTGTCTTTTTTACCAAGAATAATGTAGTTTCCTGTTTCCTTAATTACTGGATGACTTTTTAGGAAACTCATGTTTGTTGAATAATCTGGTTCCCAGCCATAATAAATAACAACTTTATAACCTTCATTAATATAATCATTTACTTCTTTTTTCCTTGGAAAAGGCTTGGAAGTATAATCGATGTAATTTAAGGGGACCCACTGATTGGAAGCCCACATACACTCTTGACTCCCTAGGCTGTAAAAATCTTTTGGGGGAGGATTCAAGAATCCCAATGGGGTAAACATATTGAAAATTATTAACCCAAAAATCGTGATTATTGTTAAAGCAGAGAAAATCAATTTTGTGTTCTTTATCTTCCTTAGATAGAAATAGGAAAAATAAGCCAAAGGCAGTACTAGGTTAAACAAGTATCTTGGCACCTTTACAGGTATGTAAATATAGAATATTAAAGTGAGGAGGAAGAACGCAATTATAGAAATATCTTTCCTGTTAAGATTGGATCTCTTTAAACCCACTATAAAAAAAGGGATAAGGAAATTTCCTACAATAATAAAGTCAAGAAGAGAGGGCATCTGGTACAAATAACTCATTCTGTATTTTATATTCACTGCTTGTGAGTTCGCAATACTTGTTAAAAAATTACCTGTATGAAAATAATTAAACAAAAACCATGGCAGGAAAATAGCTCCTATTACAACAAAGAAAAGGATTATTTGTTTTTTGTTCTCTTTTAGATTTTTTGTTAGAAGGATTAATACTGAGTAAGGTAAGGCTGAGTAACGGGCTAAAACAGAGAAAGCAAAGATAACACCCGACTTTATTTTTGTTTTTTTGAACAATTGGGAGAGGAAAAGAAGTAAGAAGGACAAGGTTAAAAGTTCAGTTCCTACTGCTAAACCCATCAGGATAACAAAAGGGTTCAGCATTAATACATAAAACAAGGTTTTGTCCAAATTGGAACTCTCTGAAAATTTAACACAAGAATAAAGAAAAAGAAATGAAACAAAAATTATATAGATATATTCAGCTACCCAAAAAGGCAAGATAAAAAAAGTGAAAATCCCTATCAAGAAACTTGTTAGAGGAGCTCTATACCACTCAAAATAATGTCCATCAGAAAATATATACTTTGCATTAAGTGTATAACTAGCAAAATCCCAATGAATCCCAAGAGAATGCTGATATAGGAAGAAAACTGTGGCAAAAATAAATAATAAGGTGATGAGTTTATTGTTTAGAAAAAAATTCTTAATTTCAACTAGCTTCTCCATATAATATATTATTCAATTCTTTAAAACTTAAAAAGTGATTGTAAGTTTTCCCATTTATGACCACAGAAGGGGTTGTATTTATTTCATACAAATTCTTCACTGTCCTCAAGGCAATATTATCAACTCCATAATCAATAGCGTAAATGTTCATTGATTTGTTTCTTGCATACAAAGCATCAAGAATATTACCCTGGGCATCGCACATGTCGCAATTATCAGAATAAAAATATAATATTAGAGGTATTTGGCGAGAACATTCCTGGTTGAATTCCTTGAAGAACAGATACTCTCTTATTTGGTAAAGATGGTATCTTTCCTGCAAAGATTTCGCTTCTTCATTTTCAGGACCAAAACGTTCTTCAAGACTTACAAGTTTCTGTCCAAGCTCAACCCTTTCCTTTATAAAATCTCTGAAAGAAAGATTGCAAACATTTTTTTCTGAGAGAATTGAATAAGTAAGATCATAACCTGTCATCTTATAAAGAAGTTTTTCCTGGGTCTGCCTTACTTCAGATAAATTATAATAGGAGATTGCCTGTCCAAGAAATATACCTAATAAAAAAATCAGGGAACTTATACCAATTGCTGAAACAAATCTAAAGTTTACCATTTTATATCTTTCTTTAAAATTTTATAAAAGGTGGCAATCCAGAAATAAAAATAAATATAACCTGAGACAATTATATAAATTAAATATTGTAATATGATCTTGGGTTTTGTTTTTTTAAATAAAGAATACTTTTTTGCATAGATAACGAAAGTTAGTCCTATTGTTAGAGTTATAATAGAATAGAAGAATAATTCAGATTGTAGAAAACCGAGAGAAAAGTGAAAGTTTAGCAGATTGACCAAAAAAGGTTCTATCCCGGTAATTGATAGAATAAAAATATTATTAACTAAAGAAAAAATAAAATTTATAATAAGATATGAAAAAAGAATTAAAATAAATATTTGTCCTATAATAACGGTAGGCAACACAAGATATCCAAGTTCTTTGTATTTTGCTGATAGGAGAAAAGAATACTTTCTGAAATTTTTGAGAAAACCAAAGTTCCATCTTACTCTTTGCTTTTGCAATTCTTTAAATTTCTTTGGGGCTATTGTATAAGTTTTTGCATCAATAGCACATTTTATCTTATAGTTTTTACTTAAAATTCGCAATGCAATTTCTAAGTCTTCTGTAACATTATTATGATCAAATTTCCCAATTTCCCTAAAAATATCTGCTCTATAGAGGGAGAAAACACCGGGTGTTACAAACAATCCATTAACAAAAGAAAAAAGTTTTTTGAAGAATAAAGAGAGTATATACTCAATATCCTGAAATTTCTCCAACAGTGAGTCAGTATTTTTGGTTCTCATCCCAGAATGAACAGCAGCAACTTTTTTATCACTAAAATATCCAATCATTTTTTTTAAAGAGTCCTTTTCTACAGTAGAATCAACATCTAGAATACCTACTATTTCTCCACTACATTTATCAATACCATAATTAACGCTATTTGCCTTTCCAGAATGTTTTTTTTTGTGAACCTTAAAATTAAATTTTTTGGCTTCTTCAAAAGATTTATCTTTAGACCCATCATCTACAACTATTATTTCTAACTTTTCTTTTGGATAATTCAAATTAACCAAAGAAGTTAAGCATTCTTTTACATATTTAACTCCATTGTATATAGGAACAATAATGCTAACCTTTGGTAACTTTTTTACTTTTGGATTCCTAAAATTTTTTTTATTCTCGACAAATATAAAAAGAAGATATATACCAACAAATAAAGTAAAATAGATAATACAATAAACTAATATCTTACCTATATAGGTAATATCCGGTAACATAAATACAAGTACTTTAAAAAATTAGAATTCACTTTAATCGAGCCTTTTTGATGAGATAAATTACAAAAGGCTCGAGCCAAAACCCCAAATAACTTCTTTTTTTAGCTTAAGGGTTTTTATCAGACGTGAACTACCACCACTAAAATATTTCATATTTTAGAGTGGCTTCCTGCGAGTGTA
>JAGXOI010000010.1 GCA_023659975.1 Candidatus Aenigmarchaeota archaeon LH_S4 | reverse complement strand
CCCGTCTTCCAAGATATACCCAGAAGACAATACAGGACATGTCCGTCCATATTTAATTATGTTTTTAAACTATTTAAGGGCAATTCATCTCCCCTCATTAAAATCGGGAGTTTTCTTGCCTTTGGTTAAGTATAAAATCAGAAACAGATAAATACAATAAACACTCTTATTTATAATTTTTTAAGACTTCCGTATATACTATTCTCATAAAGCGAGACAATCTGTTCAGAAGGGACTAAACTCCCCTCTATTTTTTAATGTTAAGCGGGAACTCAATTAGATATAACTTATTCGAATATATGAAGTCGATTAAAGCAACTCAAATAATCTTTTAATTTGTTTAATAGAAAGCTAAAATATCAAAGAAATATGATTTTGGGAATAATTAGGCCTAAAATAAGATAGTTATTTTCCTGCAACTTTTCTGTATAAAAACAAAGTGTCTGAAGCTACTTTATTAAGATTGAAAATTTCTTCTACTCTTTTTCTTCCAAGTTCCCCCATCCTCTTTGCCCCCTTATCATCTTTTAGAACTTCTTTTATTCCCCAGGCAATATCCTCAGGTCTTTTTCCATCAACATGAATTCCTGTCTGTTCTTCTCCACTTGGGATAACTTGTTCTTTAAATCCAGAGATTCCACTCGCGCCAACAACAACAGGCTTTTTTAGGGCCATTGCCTCAAGAGAAACAATTCCAAAGGGTTCTGCAAAACTTGGAAAAACACAAACATTGGACAAAGCATAATGTGCAATCCTCTCTTCTTCTGAAACAAATTCTGACCTAATTATAATTTTGTCCTCAATATTGAATCTTTTTGCCAATTTAACAATATCTTGATATTCTTCTCCTTTTCCCAGGATGATTAATTTTGTATTTGGAAATTCTTTTAAAACTAAAGGAAATCCTGAAACAAGATTTTCAACACCTTTTACCCATGTTAATCTTCCGATAAAAAACACAATTTTTTCCTCTTCTTTTATTTTATATTTCTTTTTTAGCATTTCTACTAATTTCCAGTTCACTCTTTCCTCCTTATATTTATCTGTATCACAACCATTCCAGACAACCTTTATTTTTTCCTGTGGATATCCCAAACCTATTAAGTGTTCTTTCATTGAATAAGAAACAGTAATTACAGAATCTGCTTTTTCTGCCATCTCCATTTCAAATCCTTTGATTGTGGGGCTTCCGTCTCCAATTCTCTGCCGTTCTGTTGAATGTACATGAAAGACAACAGGAAGATTTGTATTCTGTTTTATTATCAATCCTGCTATACTAGACAACCAGTCATTTATAACAACTAAATCAAATTTTTTATTTTTTGAGACCTCATTTATAAATTTCGCTGCAGAAAGATAATTGTAGGAAAAGATATCATTGAAAAATTTTAAATGCTTACCCCATTTTAAAAGCTTCTCGGAAACTACATTATCTAAAATATTTGTACTATCCATAACGTTTGGTCTGTGAATCTCTATCTCTCCTAGTTTTTCATTTGTTTTTAATTTTCCATCATTTAAAGTAAAGACAAAAATTTCATTTCCAAACTTTGATAGTCTTGGCACCATCTGGGATGCATAAGTCCCGAGACCTCCAACTACTAAGGGAGGATATTCCCAGATAAAATAAGCAATCCTCATAATTATAATTTATTTATATATTTAATCTTAAACAACAATTTGGTATATATGGAGAAAGATAAAAACCTACAAAAATTTTTTGTTGGTGCGATTATTTCAGCTCTGGCAACAACTGCAGGATTTCTTATTGCGCCTGTAGAAGTGAGATTTTTATCTTCCTTAACAGATAATTCAATACTCATTGGTCTAACCTTTGCAATAGGTTCACTGGTTTTTGCTATTTTGTCAATATGGTTTGGTAGACTCTCTGACAGGTTTGGAAGAGAAAAACTTATATTGATTGGTTTATTGCTTGGTATAATCTATCCCCTACTTTACGCTTCCACTTACAATATTTTTCAGTACATGGGGGTTCGTTTTATATGGGCCTTTTCAGGTGTTGCAATAGGACCTATTTTCGTGGCATATCTTCAGGATTTATTGAAAAATAGTAAGAAAAAAGGACAATACTTCGGGATGCTGTTTTCAATGGAATCTATTAGCGGAAGTGTTGGAGCATTATTGGGTGGATTTCTAAGTGATTCTTATGGTCTAGTGACCCCATACTATGCGATTGTATTTATTTTCATTTTGGCCACAATAATTGCACTCACCCAAATGAAATTCAAGAACAAGCCAAAACCAAAAGAATACGAAAAGAGGGATATACTGTTTTCTCTTAGATATATTTTTAAGAAGCCGGAATTAATTTTTTATTTCTTTCAAAATACAAGTTTTGGATTGGGTTGGGGAATAAAACCTTTTTTATGGCCTCTGATAATTTACGAACTTACTGGAAAGGATACAATTACAGGGGGTATTTTCGCTACAATGGGAATTATAACTTTTTTTGCTTTGCCTTTTACGGGTAAATTCGTTGATAGAAAAGGATTCTTCAATGGAGCCATAATATCTCTGCTCCTTTTTGGAAGTTCTGGTCTTGTAATCGTTTTTTCCAGAGAGATTATAATCATTTGGATAGCTGCAGCAATTTATGCAATGGGCGAAGCGTTTAATGGACCAACTCAAGCGGTAATATTAACCAAAAATGTTGAATCAAAATATCGTGGTGAAATTTTAGGGGTGAATGCTGTTCTTGACAGAACTATACAGACAGTATCTCCATTTTTTGCAGGAATACTTTTAGTGTCTCTACTTCCCCAGACTGTTCTGTTCATATATATTATCATTTACTGGATAACTCTCCCAATACTAATCTATATTTACAACAAAAAGATAAAGCCAACTCAGCAATAATAAGCATAAAGTAACATACCTGCTCTCCAACTTTGGTTTGCTGAACCTATTGGTTTTCCTTCTGAATTCAACCATTCGGAAAACCCCTAACTATTAAAGGAGGATATTTCCAGACAAAATAAGCGATTCTTATAATTTGTTTATATTTATGAATGCTAAAAATGAATAACCCCACTGCAGAGCAGTGGGGTATCTAGAAGTCTATTAACCTACCTTGTTTCATGAACTTATTACCTTGTCTCTGAACATACTTTACCATATCTCCTAAATTTTTATATTGTCCTACCGTTCCAACATAACCACCATCACTCCACAACTCCCCACCCCATAATTTCTTTCTAATCTCTGGAAACTTCTTGAACATTTTCTTAGCTGTTATACTTTTAAGGATTTGCATAACCCTTGATGGAGAATATCTGGGTGGAGAGATAAGTAAGACGTGAACATGATCTCCATCAGAGCCTATCTCCTTTATCTCAAACTCGTACCTTTCTGCTATTTCGTTAATAATATCACAAAGATAGTCTATATAGTCTTTCTTTGTTAGAATTTTATGTCTATACTTCATTACGATAATGAGATGATAATAGATGTCATAAACGCAGTGTGCTGCTTTCTTAACCATAAAATATATCCGCTAATATCTGTCTAACCCCACAGTAGAACTGTGGGGAATTCTTTGATTAAACAATTAATTGAAACAAGCAAAGAAGTAATTAAGGATTGTTGTTTAGAAAATGGTACTATTGTTGCTGCTAATTCTACAAGATCATGAGTATTGTATTAAATAGAATGGGTAAAAAAGAAGAGGCAATGAAATATTACAACAAAGTTATTGATTTAGTTGATAAGTATATACCAGAACAAATATTTGACAACAAAATTCAGAAATCTATCTCTCCTTTATGTTGGAGTCATGCAATGTTTGTGATAGCAACCAAAGAGTTGGGTTGTTTATAAATTATTTTAATAAAGATAAATTCATGGAAATAGACAGTTATTTTGATGAAGTTAAGCCAGCAAAAAATGAGGATTTATGGTTAGCTGTACCTTTTTCCACTGCTCTCTTTGTTCATGCACCGATTCTTTACCCATTTGATACAGAATATCAAATAAAGGAAGATTCTCCAGATGGATATGAATGGAAAAAATATGTTGAAGGTCGTGAGCATCATACAATTGAACTTCATGAAATAGGAGAATATAATAAGTGGGATAAAGAAATAACTGAAAAATATAAAGATAAAGAAAGAAAAATTAATATTAAAGAAAAATGGAAAACAAAACCAAGTTATGAAGAAACAACAACTTATAAAATAAATGATGAAGAAATAAGAAAAATAATAGCAGAAACTCTTTTCTTTGGGATTCTTGATAAAAACCATTTTAAAAAATATTTAACTTACGAAGATGTTGGAATTCAGTTAACTGAAACTCAACAAGAACTTGATGGTACTGTCTATTGGATGAAAGACTTTAAGAAATTAGAAGAAAACTCCCAGGACGAAATTATAGTTGCTTCCCTACTTGAAAAACGTGAAGATTCAAGAGGGAGAGAATGGAAAAAATCTTTCATGAGACTTTATAATTAAAAGAAATGAGCATAAAGTAACATACCTGCACTCCAACTTTGATTTGCAGAACCTATTGTTTTCCCTTCTGAATTCATCCACTCGGAAAATCTCCACTTTCCTAATTTGCAACTTTCAATTAATTTCTCAAATTCCTTTTCAAATGGTTTTCCTTCTTTTTTAAGGGCTGCAATATAAAACCCTCCAACAAAAGGCCAAATACCTCCATTATGATAATTTCCTGGCTCTTGCAGATAAGGTTCATTGTGCCATCTGAAATAAAAATTCCTGAATTGATCGTATTTTGAAACTGGGGGATGCAAAACTTTCAATGGATAAGGTTCATCAACTTTTTCTTTCTTAATATATTCAAGAATTTTGTTTTTCTTATTTTTGTCTGCAACATCAAACAAAACTGCAAGCAAATTTGCAAAAGAATCAAATCTTGGGTCATACTTTTTGTGCCCTATATCTGCAAGATAATACTCTCTATCCTTCCTTTGATTTTTTAAGACCAATTCAACATCCTTGTCAACGCAGGAAAATCTATACTGTTCTTTAATTTCTTCAAAATTTTTTTCTGTTGGCCAAAAGAATAAATTCAATGAATCTTTAACATGTTCTGCAATGAAACTGAACTTTTCCTCCCTTCCCAGAATCTTATTTATCTCATTTGCATCCACGAGTGATTTGTATAAAAGAACATTATCATAAAGTACTCGTCCTGATCTTAAAAGAACGTCCATCCAATCAGAACCATCATTTGTTTCAATTAACCAGTCGTTGTTTTGGTCCAGACAAAGTACCCAGTTAAGAGCCTTGTTTATTTTTTTATAATGCTCTTTCAAAAAATTCAAGTCTTTAGTTATATTAAAAAAATTTAAAACAGCAATTGGATACCACAAACTTGAATCAACACAACCCCCTTCACCAAAACCATATTTTTTTTCATCAGGAGAAATTTTGTTTGCAAGTTGCCCGGTAAATTTCTGATATTTCGAAATTGTATTTATTGATTTTCTTGCCAATTCTATAAGTTTTTCATCTTCTGAAAGACTCATCCCTAAGGATGAAATTAAAGCATCTCTAATCCAAAAGTCAGGATAATAATCTCCTGCCTTAATTCCAATCCCTATATTATTTTTAAGAAGTACCCTTCTTGCTTCCTTGAGAAAAATTTCCCTCATAATAATTTATATAATAATTGTTAATATTATGGAACCAATAAAAGTTTTGATGTTTGGTTGGGAATTTCCACCTTACTCTATTGGTGGCTTGGGAAAAGTTACTTATCATCTATCTAATACTTTAGCAAATTTGGGAACAAAAATATCTTTAATCCTACCAGTTAAAGGAAAGAGTGGTAAGTTAAAAATAACTCCAACAAGTTTTGTTTCTGTCAAAAGGATTAAAACTCTATTAAGTCCTTATCTTGATGAAAAAACATATCAATACCAGTATTTGCTGGAAGGAAAAGAAGCAAAAACTTATGGTGGAGATTTAAAAGAGGAAATAGAAAGCTTTACAAAGAGAGGAATAGAAATAGCAAAGAGTGAGAATTTTGATTTAATTCACTGCCATGATTGGATGACCTTTCCAGTAGGAATGCAGACAAAAGAGTTTTCAGGGAAACCATTAATTCTGCATGTTCATACAACAGAGTTAGACAGGAGTTGCGGAGGATATAATCCATTTGTTTATAATATAGAACTAAATGCTTTTAATAAGGCAGACAAGATTATTGCTGTATCAAATTACACAAAAAACAAAATAGCAAGTTATGGTATTACCAAAGATAAAATAGAAGTTGTACATAATGCAATAGCGTTTGATAGGGCCAGAGAAAGTAAACCTTACAATAAAAATAATATTGTTCTTTATTTTGGAAGGCTGAGTATGCACAAAGGTCCTGATTATTTTATCAGGGCAGCCAAAAGAGTTTTAGATTATAAAAAAGATGTTTTATTTGTTGTGGCTGGTTCTGGAGAATTGCTTCCTGAAATGATTGATTTGGCATGCGATCTTGGGATAGGAGATAAAATATTATTTACAGGTAGATTGGAAGATGAAGAAATTAAAAAAATTTATGAAGCAGCAGAGTTATATGTTCTCCCATCTGTTTCAGAGCCATTTGGTATCACTGCTTTAGAAGCTGCCTCAAATGGGGTTCCTGTTATTCTCTCAAAAAATTCAGGGGTAAAGGAAGTTTTGAAAAACTGTTTTCAGGTTAATTTTTGGGATATAGAAGAAATTGCAGACAAAATAATTTCTGTGTTGGAATATGGAACTGTAAAAGAAGAGATTACTACTAATGCATATCATGACTTAAAAAAAATATCATGGGAGAAACAGGCCCTAAAGGTAATAGGTATTTATAATTCTCTATTGAAGAAAGTAAATTAATTATGGTTTCTGTTTGTTTTTATATGCATGTTCATCAGCCAATAAGAATAAACAATTTTAGAATTTTTGATATTGGAACAGAAAAAAGTTATTTTGATGAAGAAAGAAATAAAGAGTACCTTGAGCGAATAATAGAAAAAAGTTATCTTCCAACAAACAAAATTTTGCTTGATTTAATTCATAAAACAGATGGGAAATTTAAGGTCAGTTTTTCAATAACTGGAGTTTTACTCGAGCAACTTGAAAAATACCCAAAAGTTTTGGAAAGTTTTAAAAAAATAGTGGAAACAGGATGTTGTGATTTAGTTTGTGAATCTTACTATCATTCTCTTGCTTCAGTATTTTCTCTAGATGAATTTAAAAAACAGATAAAAAAACAGGAAAAAAAATTATATGATATCTTTGGAGTTAAACCAAAAATTTTTAGAAATACAGAATTAGCTTACCAGAACGAAATTGGTAGGTTTGCTGCACAACTCGGGTATAAAGGAATTCTTGCTGAAGGCTGGGATAAAGTCTTAGAATGGAGAAATCCTTGTTTTGTTTACAAAGGAAAAAACAGTAATATAAAGCTTTTACTTAAACAGTATAGGCTAAGTGATGACATTGCTTTCAGGTTCTCTGAAAGAAAATGGGAAGGCTGGCCATTAACCGCAGATAAGTTCGCGGATTGGATTAGTAGATACAACGGAAATGGAAATCTTGTGAATTTATTTATGGATTACGAAACATTTGGAGAACACCAGTGGAAGGAAACAGGAATTTTTGAATTTCTCAGACATTTTCCGTTAAAAGTATTAGAAAAGGGGGATGGATTTATAACTCCAACAGAATCTATAGAAAAATACAAACCAGTCGCTGAGATAGACTTTCCAACTATTGTTTCTTGGGCAGATACAGAAAGGGATATGAGTGCCTGGCTTGGTAATAAAATGCAGCAGGCAGCACTATCTAAGATTTACAGATTAGAAGGAGAAATTTTAAGATATGGGGACAAAAACTTAATAGATAGGTGGAGAAAGTTACAAACAGGTGACCATTTTTATTATATGTGCACAAAATGGTTTGCTGATGGGGATGTTCATAAATATTTTAATCCATACAAAAACCCTTATGATGCCTATATTATTTTTATGAATGTTTTAAATGATTTAGAATTAAGATTAAAATATATTAAAAGAATAAAAAATAATTATATGGATAAAGAGTTTTTAAATGAAGTTGAGAGTGGAAAGGAATTTTATTTAAAAAATGGTAGGATAATTAGATGCCTTGAAGAACTTGCAAGAGAGATTAAAGAACTTGATAGAGGAACATTTTTAGAATATGTAAATGAAGAAAGAAATGATTTTGCAAATTGGATTAGAGATGTCATTGGTGATGTTGTACTGGCAAAGAGGATAAAAAGAATAAAAAAACAAAGCACTATAAGCAGGGCAATCACAGAAAGAGTTGCAAGGTTGAATTTGCTTTAATTTTCAGAATAGTTTCCATTTTTCTGAATTTCTCTTATGGTCTTAAAATTTTTCTCAGGAAATAGACTTACCAAAACATCTAACTAATTTTTTGATAACATAATATATTTAATTATAATGTTTATATATATTTATAGTTAATTTCTATAGATCTATTGACTTTTCTACAACTGAAAATACTATATATAATAAAGTGATATATATATATGGCTGAGATGAGTGGTAAAATAAGCATTGCAATAATCAGTGTTTCTATAGTAATTTCTTTGGCAATTTTTGCTTCAGTAACTTCTACACCCACAGTATTAGCAGCTGGTGAAAACATTACAACAAATGTTACAGTAAGTAATGTGGCTCCAACAGTTGGAGCAATAACTTGTAATCCTTCATCATTAACACCAACAGCAGGAACTAATACTACAGTAAGTTGTTGGGCGACTTTAAGTGATGACAATGGATATGGTGATATTAATCAGTCAAAATTAGTCACAAATTTTTGGTATAATGAAACAAAAACAGAGACTTCAGATGATGATTTAAATGACCATTATTCAAATGGTTCAGCCTCTAATGCAGGAACTGACTGTACATGGACCGATGCATCAGGAACGGATATAACTGTAAACTGTTCGTATACAACAAGATATTACATAGATCCAACAGTATCACCAAATGTATGGACAGTGAAATTTGTGGTAAATGATACTTCAGATGGAACCGGAAATAATGAAACAACTTACACAGTAGACTCTTTTCTGGGTTTGGATGTAAAAGAGACTTCAATCGAATACGGAACTGTGGATTTAGGAGCTACTTCTTTAGAGCAAATAACAAATATTACAAACTGGTGCAATCAGCTGATAGATGTTGATCTACGGGAAAGTGAGTATTCAGGAGAATTGTATTGTCCAGATACAGATACAAATATTACAACAGATGCTGCGTCAACAGGAATAAGATTTAATGAGACCTCAGGCTTTGCATTTGTTAATGGAACTGAACTTACAGGAACTTCAACTACATTTACAGCTTTTGACTTGGACTACTATAATGCTACAGGAACTACGGATGGTGAATCAGCAAATGGCCTTTATTGGTTATTAAAGGTCCCAGATACTGGAGTTGGAGGAACCTGTTCAGGAAAAACAGAATTCGTTGCAGCAGCAGGATAAAATATTTTTCTAGTTTTATTAACTTTTTATTTATAAATTTATGCTTCCTGTTAAAAATAAAATTCTAATAAACAAAAAATTAGTAATCTTTACATTTTTTCTATCTGTTTTGTTTTTATTAAATGCTACCTATGCTGGAGGAATAGGAGCTGGTCCGGGGGAGGTAAGATTTGAAAAAGTTCTCAAAGGAGGTTATGCAGAAAAAACAATTATAGTTACTAATGGGTACGATGTCCCTGTGGAGATTACAATTACACTGGAGGGTCCATTCAAAGATTGGATAGCTTTTGAATTTGGAAAAAACTTTACAATATCTGCTAACTCTACATTTGAATTTAAATCAATTATAAAACCACCGGAAGATATTCCAATTGGAATTTATAATGGCTCAATTACCTTACATTCAAACCCTCAGACAAATGAGAGTGTAGCAACTCAGTTTGGTACAGTCATAGCAACAGGTGTTAAGTTATTGTCTTTTTTAGAAATAACAGGTGAACAACTTTTGGAATATGAAGTTAGTTCAATTTCAATTAATGATGCTGAAGTAGATTATCCTATAGAATTTTTTATCTCAGGAAACAATAAAGGAAATGTAAGAGTAAGTCCACAGGTTCATATAGATATTTTAGACAGAGATAAAACCAAGATTTTAAAATCTGCTGATTTTGATTGTAGTGAAGTTTTACCAACTACAACAGGAACAGACAAATTTAATATTTCTTCTGAGAATCTAACAGAGGGACAGTATTGGGCAAATGTTAGTGTATCAATAGGAGGGAAAGTTTTGAAACAGAAATTACTAACTTTTGATATATTAGCAAAGGGTGCGTTAAAGAAGAAAGGAGAATTAATACGCATAGCGAATAAAGTATGGGTAAACATTGGTGAGGTTGTTAAAATAGATTGTATTTTCAAGAATACAGGAGAGTTGACAACAAGTGCTAAATTTAGAGGTGAAATTCATTTAGATGATAGAATTGTTGGTGTTTTAGAAAGTGATGAACTTGATGTTCCTGTTGGAGAGACGGTTAATTTAACAACATATTTTACTCCAAAGGAGCAGGGAAGATATATTGTAAAAGGTGATGTCTATTATTCTAAAAAAATCACCTTTCCAAAAGAATCAATAATTAATGTTCAATCCATTGAAGCAAAGCCTGTATTCATAAATATTCAAGATAACCTTTTTTATATCCTAATAATTGTTATCATAGCATTACTGATAGTTTTACTAAAATATAAATAAATGTTGTAGAAATGATTTTGGATTGTTTTAATTTCTTATATTCTTTAACGTAAATTAATTCTTGGAAGACCCTCTTTTTTTATTGCTTTTTTGAAATGAATATTTCCTTTCCTCTAAAGGAGAGTGTTCTTTTAGAATTTCATCTTTGATTTCTTTAATAATATTTACTGATGAAACTTTGTGTTTGTCCAGGTGTCCCTCTCTTTTACGTATTATTATTTTATATAAAATAACAAGGATTATCAAAAATAAGATTAGTATAATATTCTGAGTAATGAGACTTGAAGTTGCTGTTACAAATCCCGTAATACCTGCTCCTATATTAATTGTGTTATTTGTTTCAACTTCCCCCTCACTTTCTTTGATATCTGGCTCAAGTCCTTTGATATTTATTATAAAATTTTTTGTTGCATTTGCCTCACCATCTACTTTAATCCCAGCGCTATATTGATTTTTGCAATCAACACATTGCTCTTTTGATACAGAGATATTCATTTCAATCTCTCTTTGCTCACCCACGCCCAATTTATCAATACTTGATGGATTTAATGTATACCATGAAAATGGAATATTCTCAATTTTTATATCAATATCAGTTAAAGATACTTGGCCAGTATTTTCAACAATAATTTTTATAGTAGAAGAATTACCGAGTTCTGAATCAACATAATTCGGAACTGAAATTTTCAATTCCTTCTTTTTGTATACCTTAAATGAAATAATTTTTTTAGCAGACGCATACATCTTTCCTGCTTCAGTAACAATATCAAATATTCCTTCCTGTTCGGGAGAATTAAAACTTATTGTAAATTCACCAATATTGTTAGTGGTTGTACTACCAGAAATATTAGAATCAGAAATGCTGTAACTTATTTTAGAATCTCCAACAGAATTGTTTTTATTATCAAAAACTCTTCCATGCAATGTAACACTCTCCCCCATGAAATAACTCTCTTTATCCAGATTTATTTCCAATTGAAGTGATTTTTCCTCACTTACAGCAAAGGTAGATAGAGAAGAGACATCAAAACTTATTAAGTTTTTATTCTTATCTACATCATAATTAATAATCCTTTTCCAATCACCATTACAATACCTTTTTCCAAAATTCCAATTTCTACACTGATAAACAATTATTTTGTCTTCATCAACCTCAGAATCCGCATATGGAATTATAATGTGTGCCTTTTGAAATTGAGAAGCAAACTCTAAAGCGATAACTTTTACAGCGTCTATCTCAGTTCCTCCAAAGAAATCATACTTTATAGGATTATATAAATAAATATCTTCTGAGTAATTTAAAATAGCATCGTAGAATTTAGCACTCACATCATCAAATGTCAGTTCGACATCATAAATCCCAGGAACTATTGTAATAGAATACTTCCCACTATTATCAGTTTCCAATTTTTCTTCTATATCTTCACCTCTTAATTTTATTTCAGCATACACAGGAGAATTATCAGCATCTACTATTGTACCCTTAAATGGAATTACAAACTGAATAGGAAGTGGTAGAGAGGATTTTTTTGTAGTATTTTCATATGTCACGAATATATCCAGGTTATAAGGTTCTTTTCTTGATATTTGTTTTGGTATATTTGTATATAATCTCCAAACACCTCCTTCTTTGTAGTTTATTTTCCTTATTGTTAATTCTTCATTGTTTAACTTTGCCTTAAACTTTAAAAATTTACTTGAATCAACTGGTTGCGATTTGTAATCCACTTTAACACTCAAATTAATATCAGCAGTATCAATAAGTTTATAGGGATTTAAAATTGATGGTTCAAGTATATTAACATCAAGTAAAGGTTTTACATTTAGGTTTTTATCAGAGGTTGCAGAAAAGGAATGATTTTTATAAACAGCATTAACTACGAGATTTTTATTGTTAACAGATTTAAAGTTTTCTGGTACTTTGACTTCCAGTTCCCATGGTGAGATAGCATCTTCTGGAGAAAAAGTTTTTGTTAGATTAAGTTCTTTATTATCTATCGTAATATTAAAATTAACACCAGAAGGTGATACTGTTGTTATTCCGTTCTCTATTAGATCCAACTTAACTTTGACAGTCATCAGATCTAGGGGATATATTGTTGTAGATGTAGGATTTGTGGATGGAATTACAACATCTGTGATAGAAGCATTAAATTTATTAACATGAAAATATTCATTTTTTTTGCTTGTTGAATTACCATCCTCACAGAAAACTGTAACTGTGTATTTATCAGCACTTTCCTTTATACCAGTTAAATGATATGTAATACTGTAAGTTTGTACACTTGGACTAAATAATAAATTACGTATTGAGACATTATAATTTGGACCTATTATATTTGCAGAGACATTAGCATTTTCTGAACAATTAAATGATATGTGGATTGCATTACCATCATTTAGCCATACATTTTCTGGAGTTATAGTAAAATTTGATACTTTTAAAGCCGATGTTGGAAACCCTAAACTAATTAAAAAAATGAAACCCAAAATTAAAATCTTAAAATTCGTTCTCATCATTTTTTGAACCTTCCCAAAAACCTTTTAATACTCAGAAATTTAGGAGGATGATAATCTTTGCTGACTAATCTTGCAGCAAGTTTATGGAATTCTATCGTTGCTTTTGAATAAATGTTGTAATTTATTATTGGTGACCTGACAAATAAACTTTTTCTCATCTCTGGATCTTCTGGAATTTTGCAAAGTGTTGGGACTCCACACAAAATTTCAATTTCATCTGGTGACAATTCATACCCATCATTGTTGTATCTGTTAACGACTATACCCAAAACATCTTTTTTCATTTTTTTTGCAATTTGAATGGTTTTCATGGCGTTTGTCATAGCAGGCATATCAGGAGTTGCAACAACAATAATTTCCTTACATGCATTTACTGTTTTAAGTGATTCTTTATCCAAACCCGGTGGAGAATCAACCAAAACAATTCCACTCAATTTCTTTAGTGTATTTTTTAGTTTTGATACATCTGCATGAATAGAACCAACAGATATAGAAGATGGAATTACCATGAATCCTGTAGAGGTTACATAAGTAGCCTTACTTATTCTTGATTTCCTATTTAATACATCCTGAAGAGTAACAGGAAAAGAATATGTACCGAGATGAAGCCCTAAATTTGAAGCAGTGATATCTGCATCAACTACTGTAACATCCCCCTCAAGTTTATTAAGTGCTAATCCAAGATTTGCTGTTACCACAGTTTTTCCAACACCTCCTTTTCCAGACACAATTCCTATAATTCTTCTTGTTTGCTCACCCTTAATCTTACTATTAAGTCTATCAATTTGATTTTTAAATAAAAATTCCTCTTTTTTTTGATACAAATCAGACATAATATTTAAATATGTTTTTATCAAATAAAAGGTTAATTGCATATTTAGAAGGTTTTAGTATTCAGGATAACAAATAAAAACAATATTAAATGCACCAATTTTTATTAAATAGTGTTGCTGTTGAATTGAATATAAATGATTGTATATTTGAAGTGTAATCCTTTATATATTCGTTATTCCAATTTTTGTAAACAAAATAAAAATCTGAAGTTGATGGGTCTATTGGAAGCCAGGTTCCATCTATTTTAGTAAAAACATATCTATGCTCATAACCATCAGCAACATAAGCATTTATATTTTTTGCTTCTAAGAGAGCTGCTAATAGAATGGATTTCTCTGAACAATCACCTTTTCCTTTAGATAAAATTTGTTCTGGTGTTAAAGAACTATCTATTTCTTCATATTTAATATTATTGTATACAAACTGATGTAAAGTATAAACTATTTCTAATTCAGTTGTTAGATTAGAAGTTAGATTATCTGCAACTGCTTTAATTTTTTGATTTTGCTGTAATGACTCTCTTAATCCATTATGGTCTATGCAATATATTTGATGAAATCCTTCAATGTAAGGGTTAAACATTGAGGTGATATTTTCTTTGTTCTCTATCCAGTAATCTTTATAATTAGAAGTAGTAGCTGGTAAAACAAAATAACCTGTAGAACCAATGCTAAAGATTGGGCTAATTAGCAATAAGATTATTATAGTAAATGCTAAACTTGCAAAAATTAATATATGACCTCTATTATAATATATATTCACCATCCTTATATAACTAATAACTTTTTATTCTTACTTATTTCTTTTGTCGCCTTCCTTTTTTCTTTACAAAAACAGAGGATTTATTTCTAAATGTTCTACTTTTTTGTTCTTTACCTAATTCACTCTTTTTTGAGTTGTTTTGCAGATTTTTGTTTTAGTAGAAATAATTTCTTAGTCCTCCTATAAAACAAGAGGATAACCATTAGTCCTATTATGATAACTAAAGCAATAATAAAATAGATTTCTGGGGTAAATATAGAATCTATTTTAATCACACTCTTTGATTGTCCTTCATCATAAATAGACATTATTTCATAATAATAAGTTCCTTTAGGTAATTCAACATCAATTGTTGTTGATAACTCTTTTTCTATAACATCAAAATGTTTTATAAAACCTATTCCTTCAATCATGATATTAACATTGTGCAAAGAGAAATTGCATAGATTTTTGATATTCAGATTAATTTGCGTCATTTTATTAGCCTCAATTGTAAAGTTTTGCGGAGTAGATACTATACAATCTGCTGGAATAGAAACTCTTGGAATCTCTGGAGCATAAATGATGAATGCACTTTTCCACTGTCTAGTTAAATCAGAAGCAATTACTTTAACAAAATGATAAGGATTTGTATAATTACTAATCGCTACCACAATATTCTTTTCCTTACTGGGAGAAAGAGAACCAATACTTTTGTTGTATTTTAAATCTAATTTAGGCTTAGAAGTTAAATTTATAGTTAAATTTTCTAAACCAACATCTCCAGTATTTTTAACCCTAATTGTAACCGAAGTTACTTCAGTTGCTTCAACCAGCCAAGGTACTTCAATTTCAAGGTCTTTATACTTAACAGTGTATATATAGTGCGATGGACCTCTTACTTCAGTTACTTTTTCAACAATCCTGGTAGGTATTTCCTTAGTCGGTATCTCAAAGCTGATCGTACCTGTCGCTGTCGGAACTAAAATTCCTGCTACAGATCTGTCTGTATAGTTTATTTCTGGTTTTTCTACTTCTACTTTTGGCTTAAATATAAGTGTGTGATTTCCAGATTGTATATCTTCCGGATTTATTATAACCTCGAAAGGCACTTTTCTATCTGTTGGTTCTAATATAAGGTTTTTGGGATTGAAACTTACATAGGGTTCTAGATCTTTTGTTAGTGTTTCAAAGGTAATGTTTAAATTATACGGGTATGAATTTGTTAGTGTGAAAGAAAAATTATACATTTCATTAGTGTTTAGTGTGCCAACCTCCATATCGGATGGTAATATACCAACACCCAATACAGGAGTAGTTAAACATATCAACACTATTAAAAAAATCATTTCAGTCTTCATTGTTCTCACCAATTTTTACATAAGTACCTATTTCTTTGCAGGGATTGCTTGTCTCATTATTGTATGTTGTAATTGTTATTTGTGATGTATAATTACCAGAGATCCCATTTCTAATCCGAAAATCAAAACCTGTTGTTTTATGCCCCACCAATAAAAGATCTGCGAGGCATAACTCTTTATCATCTTTTTTTCCATCTATATCCTTGTCATTGTTATCTGGTATATTTTTCCAGCCAACTCCCGGAATATATATTTGAAAATCACCACTTACTCGGCTTACATCTATATAATCTTCATCTATACCAAAGTCCTCTGCTGCAATAAGAACATCAACATTTGTACTACCAATGTTTTCTAAAGTAAAAGTTTGGGTTATATTGTCAAAGCTATCATACCCCCCTTTTACCCCTCCATAACTTCCATTATAACTGTACCAGTTTCCATCAGCATTTAAACTAATCTCAAATATAACATCCTCTTTTTGCTCTTCATAGAATACAGCATCTACCTGGTCTATAATACCAACAGAAGTAGTAGCACCAAATAATCCTGTGATGTATGATTTGTCATAAAATATCATGCTAAAATTCAAAACCAATAAAATGGGTATTATAACCATAATTAAAGATCTAAAATTCATTTTCGCTTACTATATTTTCTCTTTAAATAAACAGGTTTGTTATTTTTCTTCTTTGGAATATATTCAAAAGATTTTTTCTTAAAATAAATGGATTTATCCTTCTTCTTTGAAGTCCTGAAATAAATAAATATTAGACCTATTACCACAATTATTAATATAATCCAACTATTTTCTGAAATTGGGTTAAATATTAAAAATCCTGTTGGAACATTCTCAGGCTTCTCTGAAAGTTGTTTTTGAAGTGGTTTACTCCAACACTCTTTTTCTTCTTTTTTGTCTCCATATTTCAGTTCTACTCTGACTTTATGGTCTCCGGATTTTCCACCATACCAAGATTTTTTTATTTCTTTGGTTCCCCTCCCTTCTATTTCTCCGGAATCCT
This sequence comes from Candidatus Aenigmarchaeota archaeon LH_S4, assembly GCA_023659975.1. Classification (GTDB taxonomy): domain Archaea; phylum Aenigmatarchaeota; class Aenigmatarchaeia; order QMZS01; family QMZS01; genus QMZS01. Next base: position 6,394 of record JAGXOI010000010.1, on the reverse strand, counting down.
CTATTTCATCCACTTTATTTCCAAATTCATCAAATATATTGAATATTATTTCGTAACTTATATTGTCCTTAAAAATATTTTCAATTCCTAAATTTATTACCAAATCTCCGGATTCTGCCTGTTCCACTTTTAAACTTGAAACTCTGAGTTCTGCTTTTTCTACTTCATGTTGTGTATCCTGTACTACTTCATCTTGTGTATCCTGTACTTTACCACTAATATTGATTGTATAATTTTCTTCTTCTCTCACAGAAATATTGCTCTCAATTTCTGCTTGTTCTTCTTCTGATTTCTTTATTTCAAATGTTTTAGAAATAGTGCTTGTCTCATTGTTATCATATTCAACCTTTGCAATTGCATTATATCTTCCTGTTTCAAGTGAGGCAGTATTATATCTGATATCCATTTGGGTTAAACTTCCTGGGCTAATTAAATACTGTGTTCTTCCTTTTACACTAGAGTGATAAACTGGAGATGATCCATAATATTTTTGTATTTCAACGAAAGGAAATGCTCCGACTCTGACATTTCCTATATTCTTAGTGAGTAACTGAAAATTTATATTGTTCTCTTCTTGGATAACTTTAAAATCCTCTAATTCTAATTTTTTTATAACTTCTCCTGGAATACTAAATTTTATCTCTGCTACAGAGGTTGATGTAATTTTAACACCACTTCCGCCTACTGCAGAAACCTCAGGCAAAATAGTTAGAATATGAATTCCGGGACCTACTTCGGAGATACTATTTAGTAAAGTAACTTTTACTTCTTTTGTTTCGTAAGCACCAAGTTCAAAACTGTTTGGTTCAAGGGTAACATAATTGGATAAATACTTAGCTCTTGGAGTTAAATACAGAGTTATAGTATTATTTGTATTATCCTGATTTCTTATAGAGATAAAAAATTCATATTCACCTGACTCTAATTCTCCAGCATCAATTGGTGGGGATACTTTGATTGCCAAAGTGGTCTGACTAAACAAAATTATGAAAAGTAGTAAGGTTAATATTCTTCTCAAATTATCCATAATTGTAACTACAATTATAGTTAACCAAAGGCAAGAAAACTCCCGATTTTAATCGTGGAGAATGTCAATGAAACCTTTTTACTTCATTTTCTATTTCTTCTTTTGTTGTACTCCCTCTAAGAAGTTTTATTCTTCTCTTAAAAAACAATTTCTTTACTGTCTCTATGTTCTCACCTACAATATCAGATGCTTTACTAAGTGAAATTTTCTCCTTTTTATAAAGTTCAGATGCTATTGCTATTCTTAAATCAGGTCTTGCAGCAAGCAATGTCCGTATAGCATCTCTTAGAAATTCGTTTTTAGTATCATAGTATCCTGTAGCAGGAATAATCTCCAACTCCATTTTTATGTCTGGGGAAATTATAATATTCTCCATATCACCTATATTTCTTTCTGTCATAAATTATACTTTAAATAAGAAATATAAATATAGGTAATTAAGGCACAAAATAACTACCAACACTGCATCCTGCAATATCTGAATAAGCAACAACCTGTAGAGTGGTGCTATAACCAGATGGTGCAACTCCATTGGGAACCCTAACCTGAAAATCTATATTACTTAAATTTGCACTTACCCCAAGATCACAGGCTATCGCCATTCCATATGCATCACCATCATGAATCTTACTTGATACATTGAACCAGGCAGAACTATTATAAATCTGTATATTATCAGCTCCATTAGCCCCAATAGCTGGTGGGTCCTGACATCCTGAATCATCTCCATCTGTAGTTGAATCAGAACTTGAGCAAATATAATAACTAGAAGAATAATCTCCTAAGGCATACATAAGAACATCTACAGTACTGCTTCCATTATTTTCAATAGTGAAATTACAGGTACTACCATCTCCATCATATGCTAAACTCGAATTACAACTACCATCTACTCCAGCATAGCAATAATATTGAAAATTTAAAGGAATGTTGTTAATAGTCCATGATTTATCACTAGAATTATCTGTTTCATAAACAGAAATAGTCCATTCTGTAATCTTTACTTCTCTTTCCTCTGTCTGATTTTCATTTCCTGCTGTATCGTTTATTGAGGCATAGAAGGTGTAATTTCCATCTGCTAAAGAAGTTTTATTTTCCCAATAAACATCTCCTGATTGATTGTCAAAGGTTTCATTAGTTCCATTCCAGTTTAGTTTTACAGAGTCCTTATTAATATCTGAGGCTGTTACATTTATAAAGATCCAGTCCTTTGAGTAATTTCCTGATTCATCTGTGTTTGGGTTGTAGGAGATTTCTGGGTTTGTGGTGTCTAGGATTATATCTCTTTCATCTGTTTGGTTTTCATTTCCTGCTGTATCATTTGCCCAGCCGTAATAAGTATAAGTTCCATCTGCTAAGTCTGTTACATTATCATAAAATCTGTATTGAGTTGAATTATACTTAGAGAATTCTGACTTATAGTGTATTTTTATTTCTTCTGGTGAAAGAGCCCGATTGTAAATGTGGACTTCGTCGATTGTGCCATTGAAAGGCTCACTGGCACTGTCTCCAGTATAAGAACCTATTCCTAAAGGATCTGTAGATTTTACTGGAGTAGCGGTAGTATTATCTGATTCCTCCCGTTCACCATTCACATACAAAGAGATGTTTCCGTCCACATCAAAAGTTAGACCTAGATGGTACCACTGGGAAGATAGAGAATAAGTCCAACTAAACACTTGCCAGCTTCCATCTGCAAAATAGAATGTTATTGTGTCATCATTCTCAAATCTTAGAGCATAATTAGTTGCTGAGCTATCAGTTCTCTTCCCTATTATTGTGCTGTATTCAAGGAAACTTGAAGGCTTAGCCCACACTTCTAATGTATAAGGATTAACAATATCTATACTTTTATCATTCCCACAATCTACATAATCATCTGTTCCATCAAAAGAGAGAGCCTTGCCAAATTTACCAGATGTCCATTGAGCCCTAATCTGGTCTTCTCCACCCTGAGAAACTGTTAGATTATAATCCTGCTCTGTTGTAATTCCCCCAGTATTTGGAATTCCAGCCTCAGAATTTCCATAATAGACATAGTAATCTGAGGTTGAGGTTCCATTTTCGATTATAGCCTGAGCATTGAACCAAATCATTGTATCTGAGGAATTAAATTCAGTTGAGTTTGTCCTGTTTATCTCTGTTGTTACATGGATAATTCTCAAATCACTTCCATTGGCTAATAATTTTCCTTCGGAAACCAAACTTGCAGTATCTATCGTGAAGTTTATTGGATCTCCTGCTGTAAGATTTGTATCATTGTTATTTGTGATTGTCAGTTTTTTCCTGTATTTAAAACTGTCATTCCACCAATCACTTGGTTTTGCTATTGTTCCATTATTCCCATACTTTGAAATATCCACTGCCTTTGTTGAGTTTTCTCCTATTGCAGAGTTATTGTTGAGATTCATTCCTAAGATTAAGGAATCATCATAGAAAGTATAGTTTGTTGTGTTCCAGTTGAATTTGAATGTGTCTAAGTTAAGTTCATCTATTGTGATGTTTGCTTCTGTCCAGTTTCTGTTTATTGTTGTTCCGTTGGGTTCTGTTGGTGAGGTGAAATTTAAAATTGGATTTGTTGTATCTATTGTTATGTTTGTATTTGTTGTTGTGTTTGAATTACCTGCTCCATCGTAGGCTGTTGCAGTTATGTTATAAACTCCATCTTGAGCATATAAATTTACTTCCCAATTTTCAGAAGAGTTAATTGTTGAGTTTACTATATCTCCTGTTGAATTTATTATTGATATATTTGTATAATTTAGGGTGAGGTCTGTTGATGTTCCATTTATTATGTGGTTATCTATAATAGAATTTGAATCTGGGTAAGTTATTGATATTGTTGGGTTTGTTGTGTCTATTTCTATTGTCCTTGTTTCTGTCTGATTTGTATTTCCTGCTGTATCATTTGCTGTTGCGTTTAGGTAATAAGTATCATCTGGTAAACCCGTGTAATTAATGTAGATTTGTGTGTCTGAGGTTGTATTCTGCTGGTACTCTCCTGTTGAGTTGTAAAGAGAAAGGATTAATGTATCAAAATTAAGTGCATCTGAACCTGTTACATTTGCTGAGATCCAGTCTTGGGAGTAGTTTCCTGTTTCTGTTGTAGGACTTACAAATTGGATTTCTGGAGGTGTATCAATTGTTATGTTTGTATTTGTTGTTGAGTTTGAATTACCTGCTCCATCATAGGCTGTTGCTGTTATGTTATAAACTCCATCTTGAGCATATAAACGGACTTCCCAATCGGAAGAAGAATTTGTTGTTGAGTTGATTATTGTTCCTCCCTGTTTTATTGAGATGTTGGTATAGTCTAGGTTGGAGTCTGATGAGGTTCCATTTATTATGTGGTTATCTACAATAGAATTTGAATCTGGGTAAGTTATTGAAATTGTTGGTGGAGTTGTGTCTAATAGAATTGTCCTTGTTTCTGTTTTATTTGTGTTTCCTGCTGTGTCATTTACTGTTGCATTTAGGTAATAGCTATCATCTGGTAAACCTGTGTAGTTAATGTAGATTTGTGTGTCTGAGGTTTGATTTTGTTGGTATATTCCTGTTGAGTTGTAGAGGGAGAGAGATAGAGTATCAGAGTGTGTGTCTGAAGCTGTTACATTTGCTGAAATCCAAGTCTCGGTTTGATTTCCTGTTTCTGTTGTAGGGGTTACAAATTGTATTTCTGGTGGTGTTGTATCAACATTTAAATATCTTAGTTCATTGTTATCTGTCTGCCCTTCGTTAGAAGCAGTGTCATTTGCCCATCCATAATAAGTATAAGTTCCATCTGTTAAATCTGTTACATTATCATAAAACCTGTATTGAGTTGAATTGTATTTCTGGAATTCTGACTGGTAGTGCATTTTTATTTCCTCTGAACTTAAAGACCTGTTATAAATACGGGCTTCATCAATGAGACCATTGAAATATCTACTATCGTCACCACCTCCTATTCCTAACCATCGTGTTTTAGCTGCCGGCTCACCGTTTGTATAAGTATAAGAATCCTTTAAATCTCCATTGAGGTAAACTTCTCCTATCCAATCAGTTCCATCATAATATCTTATAAAAGTTAGATGAAGCCAAGAACCTGAATCAAGACCTGGTACTGTGTAAGTATGAGCATCTCTTGAACCTCCTGTATCAATATATGCTGAATGTAGTTCTTCTGCATTACCTAATAATAATTCGTAATTCTCATCACCGTCTGCACCTTTACTAAAAATAGTTTGCCATTCTCCAACTTTATTCCAATAAATCCAAGCTTCTAAAGTTAACTCAGTTAGGTCCAAACTATCTGAATCTGCTACTTCTACATAATCATCTGTTCCATCAAAATCCAGAGCAGAACCAAATCTTCCAGACGAAGTCCAAGATACTCCATTTTCTAAAGTCCCATCATTCCCATATTTTGAGATATCCACTGCTTTTGTTGAGTTTTCTCCAATAGCAGAGTTATTGTTAAGATTCATTCCCAAGACTAAAGAATCATCATAAAAAGTGTAATTTGTTGTGTTCCAGTTGAATTTGAAAGTGTTTAAATTGGGTTCATCTATTGTGAGGTTTGCTTCTGTCCAGTTTCTGCCTATTGTTGTTCCATTTGGTTCTGTTGGGGGAGTAAAGTTTAGGACTGGGTTGATTGTATCTATAGTAATTACTCTTTCTTCTGATTTAGAAGTTCCATTTACATCTGTGCAGTTTATATACCAATTATAAGTCCCATCTGAAAGAGTTGAGTTTGCTGTGATTATAGTTGCAGTATTATTTGAAACAGAATCATTTGCTCCGTAGCCAGTATCATCAATAAATAATTCACAAGAGAAAGTTGTATTTATATCAGAGATTGCTGTAAAGTTAAAATCTGGAGTTGTGTCAGTTGTAGCTGTTTGATTTGGTGGTGAATTTAAAACTATTGAATCTATTGTACCAAAAACTATTGAAATTAAACAAATAGAGATAATAGATAATAATATAATTAATCCAGTTTTAGAAAATCCTTTTAAATTATTCAATTCCATAATCTAAAGTATTTTAACTAAATATTATTTCTGCATGCATAATTATTATCTAATTTTCTAGATTCTAACTACTAAGTTGTTTCCAATTGCTGATTAGGTTGGTCTAAATCTGGATTCCTTCTTTTAAACAAACCAAATAATCTATCAAAAAAACTCTTTCTTCTTTCTATTTCATAACCCGAGATCTGTGAAGCCAAGGAATAAAAACCATCATTTGCTTTTGCTCTTTGATTATACAAAGGTAAAGGTAGGTTCGTTGCTGAACTTTTCTCTATTTCAATATCGTAAGGAACTGTTTCCATCACTGGAATTTCTGTAAATTTTTCTATTTCTTTATTACTTAACTCATGTTTGT
>JAGXOI010000103.1 GCA_023659975.1 Candidatus Aenigmarchaeota archaeon LH_S4 | reverse complement strand
TCTTTAATTAGTGTAGTAAATCTGTCTAACAAACTTTTTCTTTCTTCATTTGTAATAAAAGTCAAATCTTCAACCATAATTTACATTTTTAATATCTATTTACTAAAAATCAAAAAAACAAAAAACCCATTCCAGACTTCTCAATAGCCAAATCTCTCTATCATCTAATTCAAATTTCTTTTGCTTCATCTAAAACCAATTCTCTCAATTTTCCCAGTTTATCTTGGTGAGTTTGATATTCCACAGCCGATGCTGGAAGATAAAAAAATCTTTAAAAGTGTTCAACATTTTGGAGGAATTAATAAATACCTTGAGAAAATAAATTTACATAACTTATATAAATAAAAAAAAACAAACAGTATTTATGAAAAAAGATTTAGATTACAAAATAAATTTAAATTCCAAAATAAGTTGGACAGAATCAAAACTAGGTGTAAGATTACCAGGTGGTTGTTATGGTGAAATTAAAAAAGGACTATTTAGATCTGAAGAGAAATTCACTAACTGTAGCAAAGAACAAGAGAGTGAAATTAAAAGAATTTCGCAAAGTTTTGATCCTAAAATTAAACAAAGATATGAAGAAATTGGAGAACTTTTAAAAACAGGCATAAAAGTTGGAGTAGCCACTTCATTTGCTTCACAAGGAAATTTGCCTGCTGCTTTTAAGACTGTAATCTTAAATTAAAAGTTGGTTTTGCCTTTAGGTTTTCGTAGGAATGGAAACTGATAATTCTTTAATTCCACTCCGCAGAAAAGGTGGAATACTTTCCACCCGAAACCAACTCTTCTTAAGTTTAAAAACAAACTATATTATTGAGAATAGAACTCTTTATATAAAACAAATATAATTATAACATAAACTTATAATCTTAGTTCTTTCCCCCCCCCATCTGAGGCTAACTATATTACGACCTCTTCTTCTCTTTCTTAATCCTTCTCTTTTTCTTTCTCATCCTTGACTTTATAGACTTCTTTGGCATAATTTAATAATTTTTATAAACTTATGGACTTCAGGAA
>JAGXOI010000102.1 GCA_023659975.1 Candidatus Aenigmarchaeota archaeon LH_S4 | reverse complement strand
AAATAGATTAGTAGAAGATTTGGAAACAAGTATGAACCAAAGGAAATAAGAATATTAATAAAAAAAGATAATATAAATTATGGACACAAAAATAACCTATTTGGAGGAACCAAAACTAAAAGACCCTATTTTGATTGAAGGCTTACCAGGTGTTGGTAATGTTGGAAGGATTGCTGTTTCCTATCTAATTGAAAAATTAAAGGCAAAAAAATTTGCTAAAATATACTCTAATTTATTTTTTCCTTTAGCAATTGTAAGTCCAAAAAATGAAATTCTTCCTCTCACTATAGACTTCTACTATTATAAAGGGAAGAAAGATTTAATATTTGTTATTGGAAACTCTCAACCTGTTGACTATAAAGGTTATTATCCTCTCTGTGAAAAAATACTTGATGTAGGGAATAAGTTTAAAGTTAAAGAAATTGTAACCACTGGAGGTTTAGGAATAGGTGCTGAAAAGCAAAAACCAAATGTTTTAGGGGCTTTAACAGATTTAAATGAATTGAAAAAACTCAAAAAAGTGGGTGTTCATTTTGAAAAAGAAAATCCAATAGGTTCGATTTTTGGTGTTTCTGGAGTACTTCTTACTCTAGCAAAAAGTAAACAAATAAAGGGTTCTGCTCTATTAGGTGAGACAATTGGATTCCCTATTTTAACAGACCCAAAAGCAGCAGAAGAAGTTTTGAAAGTTTTAATGAAACTGACAGGAGTAAATGTTGATTTAAAAGATATTGACAAAAGTGTGAAGCAGTTAGAAAATTTCCTGAAAAATATTGAAGAAAAAACAAAACAACATACACATCAGTCCCAGAAACCAACGAAAAGTTATTCCGAGTATATTGGGTAATAAATATTACATAAAAATAATTCTCCAACCTTATCTATGGAAATAGAATATATTGCCTTTGACTCTTTTGGAATAAAATCAAGTTGTATAAGGGTTGTAAGTGAAGGAATAAGTATTGTTGTAGATCCAGGGATTGCAACAGAAACTGATTCATTTCCTCTACCTTTTGCGGAG
>JAGXOI010000101.1 GCA_023659975.1 Candidatus Aenigmarchaeota archaeon LH_S4 | reverse complement strand
GTTATAACTTCTTCTGTTGGAGGTTTCAGAATTAAATCAATTTTTTCTTCCAAATCCATAATTATTCTTTTTCCATAAATTCCTCTAAAGGTATTGGTTTGTCCTTTTTTAATTTCCTCATTTCATTTAAAATAAGCCAAAGAGAAATTCCTATTGCATTTTTGTTTGTTATATTTAAAGGTACAATCAAATCAACACCGGAAATATCTGAGTTTGTGGTGCAAAAAGCAAGAACTGGGATTTGGTTCAGATTCGCTTCCTCAACAGCATTTCTATTCTCATCAACATTTGTCAAAAACAAAAGTTCTGGCTCAAAATAATCTTTATTGTTTGGGTTTGACATAATACTTGAAGAATAATTTGAAACTATCTTTACTCCAGTTAATTCACCAAATTTTTTACAATATTCTTTATCCAATTCTGTGCAGACAATAAGAAAGTTTTTATTTGATAAAAATCTGGCCGCAACTCTCAATCTTTCATCTATTTTATGAATACTAAACATATTTCTCCCAACTGGAGTATTCCATGAAATAAATCTACCCAGTTTTTTGTTTTTACTTAACTCTCCTCTATTTATTTTATATTTTATATAGTCGCTTCTGGGGATTAAAAGAACCATAACTTAAAATTAAAAATAAGTTATGGTATCTACAAATGAGAGGATTTATACAATTCCTTTAAGAAAAGCAAAGAGGAAGGAAAGAAGTAAGAGGGCAAGTACTGCAATCAGAATAATAAAGGAGTTCTTGCAGAGACATATGAAAGTTGAAGAAGTGAAAATGGACAATAAAATAAACGAGTTTATCTGGGAGAGGGGAATTCACAAGATTCCAAGCAAGGTAAAAGTAAAAGTTGTAAAAAAAGAAAATCTGGCTGAGGCAAGTTTGTTTAAGGGTTAGTTCTTAACTATAGTGAACTACCACCACTAAAATATTTTAGAAATGGCTTCCTGCGAGTATATACCTATTGGTATACCTGTTTGTCGCAGATTTGCCTGAAATTCAGACAAGGCTGTCCACA
>JAGXOI010000100.1 GCA_023659975.1 Candidatus Aenigmarchaeota archaeon LH_S4 | reverse complement strand
ACTTATGGTAGGCAAAGAAAACAAAAAGTTGATTTTTGGAGTTATCTTAACTTTCATTGTTTGTATAGGCTCTGCAATTCTTGCTGCTTATATGACAAATCCACAGGATAGTAATTTAAAATATCCAAACCCAGGACATTATCCTGGGGAAATAGGTCCAGGGACTTTTAATTGCTCTGGAACAGGCTCAAACTGTTATTTTAAATTTACAGATGATTTTGGAAATACTGGGTTAAGAATCAATAATGGAACAACAGAAATCTATAAAGGTTTACATGTCGTTACAGGTTATCCACTTGTTGTTGATAGCAACACCTATCTAGGAAATGATAGTTCAGATAAAACAACTGTGAAAGGGGATTTGGAGGTGACCGAAGGAGTAAAAGTTGGAGATTCCTCTACTACCTGCAATAGTTCAACAGAGGGAACAGTAAAATATGATTATGCAAAACACAGGCTTAAGGTATGTAATGGCGATAATTGGGTGTTAGCAAGTGGAGAAGTACCTTGTAGTTGTGACGGAACTGGTTATGAAACTCATAATATAAGTGGGGATATAGTTTATATGGATTGTAATGCTGATAAATGCTGGACTCCAACCGCTGGGTCTACTTATCAATGGGGTGGTTATGGGACTGATGAGCCAACCGATTCCTGTGTTGGTATTGCTGACAGGCCAGCTTGTAATTACTGCGACGCTCTAGATTATGGAGGATTCACAGATTGGATTTTACCAGACAAAACAACTTTATATAATTTGTGTAACTCCGGTTCCTGTAATAAAACCTGTTTCGGTGGGGACGGTTCCATCGGGGGCGGTTCCTTCACTTATTACTGGTCCTCTTTCGAGTACTCCAGCTACCGTGCCCTCAAAGTGAACTTCTATAATTGCGACCTGTACGGCAGCTCTAAGGACAGCTTCGACTATGTCCGTTGTGTCCGAGGCTGAGGTGAGCCTTTTTGATAAAATAATTGACAAAAGGCTCAAGCGAAAACCCTTGTTATGTTTGTGCAGGATATTTA